>NZ_JANSHR010000012.1:0-55151 GCF_047461675.1 Synechococcus sp. R70.1 | reverse complement strand
CTAAAGACGGAGCCAACTTTAGCCTAGGCAAAGTGCCTACCAGAAAAGATGTACTCGCAAGCTTACTAGCTCAGCCCATCTACGTCAAGGCAGAAGGTTGGTTATGCAACAAAGTGGCCAATTGTACGGACTCCGTCCCGCTTACGCGAACGGTGAATCAAGGACTAGAGGAGAGCCCTATGCTCCATAGAGCCGTGGCTGCCCACAGCGAAGGGCGGATCGTCTCCAGTCCCCAAAGTTCAACCCCAATGGCATCCATCGGCCAGCTTCCAACCCTGCCTTTCTAAGCTAGCGGGACTGGGCCCAGTCGGTGGCAGTGATGGTGGTGCCAGGAAATTGAATGGGGTTGCCCAGGCTCTGGATCTGGGCCTGGAGGGCGGGCAACAGCTGCAGGTTCGAGAGCGGTTCCCGCAGGATCTCCGCCGGGATGAGATCCCGCGCCAGGGCAAAGTGAGCTGTGTGGCCGGCTGCCGTGCCGATGGCCCATTCCACGGGGTGCACTCGATAGGAGGCGCTGGCGATGCGGCTGGTGGCGATGTTTTTGCTGCCGGCCAAGAGGTTGTCGATGCGCTGTGGGATCAGGGCGCGCAGCGGGATCTGGTAGGGGTAGCTGGGGGCCTGGGCGTCTTGGTTGTGGCTGGGGGGCAGCGAAAAATCCGGCAGTAGACACTCGTGGAAGTCGATGGGGTACTGGCCCACCCCCACCGAGTCGTAGAAGATGAAGGGGCGACCGCGATTCAACTCCGATTCCCGCGTGGTGATATCCGACTCGTAGATGGTGAACCCTCCTGGATAGGAGACGCTGGGCCGCCCGATGATGCGCCGCGACTCCCGAATATAGGGGTACTTGGAAAGACCACTGGCAGTTCCCATGGGGCTGTTGGGCCCTTTGAGGTAGCGATAGCGCAAGTAAAAGTCTTTTTGAAAGTTGGGATCTGCCTGCTGCAACAGAAAGTCCGTCCTCCCCGCCACCAGCCAGTAGAAGAAGCCCTTGGCATGCTGCTCGGCCCGACGCAGGGCTTCCACCCGCAAGCCCCCCATCCAGCCACCCGGCTGCAGTTGGCCCGAGGCCTGCAGTTGCTCGTGGGTGAGGATGAGGTTCATCTCCGGCCCGGTGATGCGCCAGTCGTTGCCCCAGGTCCAGTTCTGCATGGATTGATCCCCCACGCGGATGGCCTCTTCCCCAAAGCCAAACACCTGTCCGCGAATGCGGCGATAGGTAAAGACCCTCCCGAAGTTAAAGCGCGGGTGTTCAAAGCTGTAGTAGGGGCCGTGCAGGGGATCGTCGTAGAACTCTGGCTTGATGGGCACCTGCGGCACAGCGGAGCGCTCTATGACAAAGGTGTAGGTAAACCCCTGGGTGCAATAGGGATCCCTGTAGGGCTTGGAGCTGGGCTCCCAGCGGCTTTCCCCGTCCGTGCCGAGACGGTAGGGCACTCGCGCCAGGGGCAGCAGCTCGCCGGTTTCGGTAGCATCAATCACTATCCAAGGCAGGGTTTTTCCCTGCCGCTCGGGAGGCGGCTCAAAGTGCAGGATCTCCTTATCCCAGTCCTTCGTGGGCTCCCAGCGGTAGAAGTCCAAAAAATAGCTAGAGAGATCCCCCCGCTGCTCCGGCGCGACGCCAGCGTGCTTGGGGAGGTTGCGGATAGCCACTACCCTGCGGATCTGGTAGCCCTCAATCTCCAAGTCCTTCACCACTGTCTCCGTAAACAGCCGCAACTGCCCCGACTGCAGATAGGGATCCAACATCTCCCGGAGTACCTGATGTCCCACCTGGGGAGAAAAACAGAGCACGCTCACCCAGCACTTGCCGGGGTTGGGATCCCCGCCATACTTTTCCCGCACCCGGCGGCGAAACTCTCTGTAGCCTCGCGGGAAGATCTCGTTTTCCCGCTGTAGGGGCCGCTCGTCCAAAGCCGAGACCCCTTGGGCGCTCACCTGGCCGCCAATCCAGTCGGTAATTTCGGTCATGCACACCTGTCGCCCCAGTTGCAGGGCCTCGTAGGCCGCTGCCACGCCTCCCAGCCCGCCCCCAGCGATGAAAATCTCACAGGGGATGCGGGTTGCCGACACGGGCTGAGCTAGGGCCGCCCCGGCGCCCAAGATCCCAGCTCCCAGGATGCCGCAGCTCCATCCCTTGAGGGTGAACATAGCCTGTCGGACTTTCCGGCAACTTTTACTTTTATCATGGGGGAAAGCGCTGCGAGGGCTCATGCCGGGTTCCACTTTCGTCATCACCACACCGATCTACTACGTCAACGCTGCCCCCCACATCGGCAGTGCCTACACCACCATGGCAGCCGATGCCATCGCCCGTTACCACCGCCTGCGGGGTAGGGAGGTGCTGATGGTAACGGGAACCGATGAGCACGGCCAGAAGATCCAGCGCACCGCTGAAGAGCGCGGCCTTCCCCCGCAGCAGCACTGTGACGAGATCGCGGCCCAGTTTGCCCAGCTTTGGCAGTTGCTGGATATCCGCTATGACCGCTTCATCCGCACCACTGACCCTCGCCACAAAGCCATTGTGCGGGAGTTTTTCCAGCGGGTTTGGGATCGGGGAGATATCTTTGTTGGGCGGCAGCAGGGGTGGTATTGTGTTGCCTGCGAAGAGTTTAAGGACGAGTCAGAGCTCTTGGAAGGCGGGTTTTGCCCGATCCATCCCAACAAAAAAGTAGAGTGGAAAGACGAAGAAAACTACTTTTTTCGCCTCTCTCGCTACCAGGAAAAACTAGAAGCTCTCTACGCGGAGCATCCAGAGTTCATTCAACCAGAAAGCCGCCGCAATGAGGTCATTAACTTTGTCAAGCAGGGCCTGCGGGACTTCTCCATCTCTCGCCCTAGCGTCTCCTGGGGGATCCCCTTCCCGGCGGATCCCAGCCAAACCCTTTACGTCTGGTTTGACGCCCTCATCAACTACATCAGCGCCGCTCTAGATCCCGAGGACGAGCCGACGCTGGAGAATGCTCTGCGCCGCTACTGGCCTGCCGACGTGCACCTGGTGGGCAAAGATATCGTCCGCTTCCACGCCATCTACTGGCCGGCCATGCTCATGTCGGCGGGGTTGCCTTTGCCTAGGCAAATCTTTGGCCACGGCTTTCTCACCAAAGATGGCCTCAAGATGGGCAAAAGCCTGGGGAACACGCTGGATCCCTTTGAGCTGGTGCAGCGATACGGCGCCGATGCCGTGCGCTACTATTTCTTGACCGAAATTGAGCTGGGCAAAGATGGAGACTTTAGCGAGGGCCGCTTCGTCGAGGTACTCAATGCCGACCTAGCCAACGACCTGGGGAACCTGCTCAACCGCACCCTCGCCATGCTCAAAAAATACCAACCTGACTACCGCCTTCCCACCGTCGAGATCCCTCCGGATCATCCCCTCAAAACCTTGGCTGAGCGCCTAGCCCCGACAGTGGCTGACGCCTACGAGCGGCTGGATCTCAGCTCGGCTGCCCGCAAGGCCCTCAGCCTGGCCCAGGCCAGCAACAAATACCTAGATGAGCAAGCTCCCTGGACGTTGCATAAACAGGGGCAAAGCCAACGGGTAGCGGAGATTCTCTATGCCGTTCTAGAAAGCGTGCGCTGGGTGGCGGTGGCCCTTTCGCCCATCATTCCCAACCTCAGCCTCAAGATCCTGCAGCAACTGGGGTTCCCCCTCACCGACATTACCCAACTGCGCTGGGATCCCGATGCTCGCTGGGGCCAGCTTCCCCCTGGTCAAGAGCCTCAGCCCCCTGTGCCTGTCTTTCAGAAAATCCTCAGGAACGCCTAGGACTTGGCAGCATTTGCTTGGGAAGGTTGGGCAGCCGCTTGTCCTCCCTTTGGTCTTAGCCGCTCGGCCAAAGGAGGGGCATCCCTTCGGGAGAGAGGAGGAGCTGCACCCGAGCGCAAGCGAGGGTTGCTCACCTCAGCAGGAGGAGCTCCATGGGCAAGAGTCTGCCAGGCCGCTCGTACTCCCGCCCAAAAGCTGCGAACATTGACTTGGGCATCCCGGGCTTGGGTACGGGCTCCTTCCAGGGAGCGGCTGACCTGCTTCACCACCTGACCCGCCCCTTTCACCCCCTCGTCAAGGCTGTCGGCAATCTCGCTCACTTCCAGGCTCGTCAGGCGCAGAGCCTCTAGAGTGGGCGGCAGCTCCCGCAGCAGCGTATCGAAGAAGCGCTCCACACTCTGGGCGGCTCGACCCAGTTGAATGACGGCAGGCAGCAGGGTCAGGATCACCGCCAAAATGGCCACTGCCACCAGGCCTACCGAGAGGCCAAGCCAAAAGACCGGATCGCTCATCCCGCCGTCTCCTCTCCATCGCCGGCTTCCAAATCAGCTTCTTCCCCCCCAAGGGAACGCGAGTTTTGGGCTTGGAGCAGCTCCTTTCGCTTCTGCAACATGGCCTCCTTCCCCACCACCACTGCCTGCTGTAGCCGCAGCAGGGCCTCATCCAAACTGCGTTGAGCAGCGTCGAACAGTTTCTCTGACTGATACTGCAAGCTGCTGGCTACATCCTCTGCCACTTCTGGCAGCGCCTCTGCCGATTTTTTCAACAGTCGCCGCGTCTCCCGTCCGCTGCGGGGGGCTAGAAGCAGGCCAATGACCGTGCCCACCGCCGTTCCCAACAGCAGCCCACCGATAAACGCGCCAGTCCGGTTTTCCGCCATGCCTTGCCAGAGTTGGTGGATACAAGTGGCCCCCCAACCAGACTATCAAAAAAAATCTGCTACCCTGCTCTGCCCAAAAAGGCCAAGTCGCGGCTGGGCTGCTGGGGGCTAGAGTAGAAATGGCGCTGTGGAAACTACCCAACAACCCATGGTCTCTTTAGAGCCCAAAGGCCTGGCGGAAAGGCCAATCAACTTGGCAGAGTACATCGACCACACGCTGCTGCTGCCTATGGTTACCCCGGAGGAAATTGAGGAGGGGTGCGAAATTGCCCTGCGCTACGGCTTCCCCACCTTTTGCGTACCTCCCTGCTATGTGCCGCGAGTGGTTGAGCGGCTACACGGGTCGCCAGTACGGGTGAGCACGGTGGTGGGGTTTCCCCTGGGTACCAACACAGCGGAGGCCAAACTCTACGAAGCTCAACTGGCTGTGGAGCAGGGATGCCAGGAACTGGATGTTCGCATTAACCTAGCCTGGCTCAAGGCGCGGGAGCTGGATTGGCTCCATGCCGAGATTGCCCAAATTGTGGAGGAGACGGGAGTTTGCGTCAAAGCCATTTTGGAGACGGCCCAGCTCGATGAGGAGGAAAAAAAGCTGGCTGCGGAGATCTGCATGGATGCGGGAGCTGCCTTTTTGATGACCTCCACCGGCTGGATGGGAGGGGCAACCTTGGCAGATGTGCAACTGCTGGCGCAGCTTAGCCGGGGCCGAGTGGGGGTGAAAGCTTCAGGCGGCATTCGCACTCTGGCTCAGGCAGAGGCAATGATTGCCGCAGGAGCCACCCGGATCGGCACTTCTTGGGGGTTGGAGCTAATGCAAGAGCTGCAGGCTAGGGAAGCTGGCAGAGCATGAGCGGGCGAACCTACCGGGTTACCGGCATCACTCTCAAAGGCATCCCCTTGGGGGAGTCGGATCGGGTCGTTACCATCCTAACTCGCGAGCAGGGGTTGGTGCGGGCAGTAGCCAAGGGATCCCGCAAGCCGTCTTCCAAGTGGGGAGGGCGACTGGAGCCCTTTGTCATTAACGACCTGCTGCTTGTTCGGGGGCGGTGGTCAGCTCAAGCCGATGCCTCCCAGCGTCTGCAGCGCATTGTCCAGGCAGAAACCCTGCAGAGTTTTCCCCGTCTGGGCCGCAGCTTGGCCCACCTCACAGCCGCCCAGTACCTGGCAGAGGTGGCTTTGCTGTTGGCCCTGCCAGATCAGGCTCAGGAAGAGCTGTTTGTGCTTTTGGTAGAACACTTGCAGCGCATCGAGCAGGCCCCTACACAAGAGGCAGTTCTGCCGCTCCTTGTCCATGGGCTCTACCACCTTTTGGTGGTGGGGGGGGTTGCCCCCTCGCTACAAGCCTGTTGCTCCTGTGGGTGGGAGTTGGCGGACGAGGTCTTCTTCTGTCCCAACCTGGGCGGCCTGATCTGCGAGCCCTGTCAGAGAGCCCAGCAGCCCACCTCCCTTGCCCGGCTCTCCAGTGCCGTCCTGCAGGCCCTGGGATCCCTGCCCAACCCCACCTTGCCACCGCTGGCCGACAGAACGTTGCCTTTGACAGCTTGGCTGGGGGCAGAGCGCTTGCTGCGCCAAATTTTGGAGCAGCATGCCGAGCGAGAAATCCGGTCTGCTCGCCTGCTAGCTGGCTGTTACCCTACTGCCGGCGCTGCAGTTGTCTTCCCCACTGCAAACGAGCAGGGATCCCCCCTTGCCCCAACCTTTTCTGAGGGCAATTCCAAAAGAATTGGCGGCCGGCTGAAGAAGTTGTGAAGACATGTATCAAGTTGAGCCGAATGGCGGCAGAATAGAGCTCCGGGGTGGATTAAGTAGCCGCTTCCAGATGATACATTAGGTTCTATGAGGTAAATTCTTAACAAGGTTAACAAGGGCTTCTCAGCTTTGGCCGCGGTCAGCCGCGAGGGTTTGCAGAGAAAGCAACAGCTAAAGGGAAGGGAAGCCGGTGTCTTTCCAACCTATTGCCAAACAGGCCTTCTGGGTTCCTTAGTGGGGGGTGTCCTGGGCTACAGTTTCTGTTTCTAAGCATGGGTTTGGCAGCTTTCCGTGGGGAGGCCGAGTCTGCTTGTCCAGAAACATCCCTCCGTCACCTGCTCGCCGGTGGCAGGAGGTAGCCTTCATCCTAACTTTTCCAAGCCAAGTTATTGGAAGTGAAGTACAGGAGTTGCAGCACTGTGGAAGCCCAGCGTAAAGAACGAATTCTCGTGGTTGATGATGAGGCTAGCATCCGCCGCATTTTGGAAACTCGCCTCTCGATGATCGGCTACGAGGTGGTTACTGCAGCCGACGGCGAAGAGGCCCTGCAGGTCTTCCGCAAGCAGCATCCCGACCTGGTGGTGCTGGATGTCATGATGCCAAAGCTGGATGGCTATGGGGTCTGTCAAGAGTTGCGCAAAGAGTCCGACATCCCCATCATCATGCTCACGGCTCTGGGGGATGTGGCCGACCGCATTACTGGGTTGGAACTGGGGGCGGATGACTACGTGGTCAAGCCTTTTTCACCCAAGGAGCTGGAGGCCCGCATTCGCTCGGTGCTGCGGCGGGTGGCCCGGTCTAGCCATGAGGGGATCCCTAGCTCTGGGGTTATCCAGGTTGGGGATCTTTGCATTGATACCAACAAGCGCCAAGTTTACAAGCGGGGCGAGCGCATCCGCCTGACAGGAATGGAGTTTAGTTTGCTGGAGCTGTTGGTCAGCCGCTCGGGGGAGCCGTTTTCCCGCGCCCAGATCCTGCAAGAGGTATGGGGCTATACCCCAGAGCGCCATGTGGATACGCGGGTGGTGGATGTCCACATCTCGCGGCTGCGGGCTAAGTTGGAGGATGACCCAAGCAACCCTGAGCTTATCCTGACAGCCCGCGGTACTGGCTATCTGTTTCAGCGCATTGTGCCAAAGGGAGAAAAAGGAGAGGGCTAAGAAGGGATCCCTGTCAAGTGCTCCTGCAGGGCCCTTCGCATCTGCTGTAGCGGTTCAACCCAGTTGCCGCGGGCTTCTTGGCGAAATAGGCGCATTACGCCGGGGTACCAGGGGCTATCTTGTCGCTGCAGCAGCCAGCGCCAATCGGCTGCAAAGGGCAGTAGAACCCACACGGGCTTGCCCAGCGCCCCAGCTAGGTGGGCAACGGCGGTATCGACGCTAATCACCAGATCCAACTGGGCAACTGCCCTAGCAGTATCAACAAAATTCCGGAAACGGGATCCCAGCTCCACCACCTGGTGCTGCTTGAGGAGGGGTTCTAGCTGGCTTAGATCTTCACCCACCTGCAGGCTAACCCACTGCACCTGGGGCAGATCAAGGTACTCGAGAAAGAGGTTGAGGGGACAGCTTTTTAACCTCTGCACCCGGTTGAGGGCAAGATCGGCGCGGCGGCCACTGGCCCACACCAGCCCTACCTTCATCCCCTTCTGAGGAACCTCAGGCCATTCTTCTGGCCATCCGGAGCTCTCCGGGGGACAGACCAGGTAGGGAAGACAGGCAGGGATTGTCTCCAGAGTGGTGCCTAGGCGATGGGGCAGGCTGAGCAAGGGCAGGTGCCAGTCGAAGGGAGGCAGGGGATCCGTCTCCGAAATAATCTGAACCTGAGGAAAGGAGGCCCGCAGCAGCTCGACTAGGGATGGCGGGCAGCGGAAGTAGAGGGAGGCCTGCGGATGGGCTGCGGCCAAAAGTGGCAGGTAGCGCACAAACTGGATGGTGTCCCCCAAACCTTGTTCGGCGTAGATGAGCAGAGTCTGCTGGCCCAAGGGGGATCCCGTCCACAGAGGCTGGGGAAAGCGGGGGTAGGCCGCCCCCTGGCGCTGCAGCCGCCATTCGTACTCCCGCCACCCCTCCTTGTAGCGGCCCAGGGTGAGCAGGGCAGTGGCCAGGTTGTAGTGGATCTCTGGCGAATCAGGGGCTAGTTGCAAGCCCCGCCGATAGGACTTAAGGGCGGCCTCGAGGCAGTTTTGCTCTTGCAGGACCGTGCCCAAGTTGTTGTGGGGCTGAGCATCCTTGGGCAGCAGCAGGATGGCCTGTTGCAGGCAGTCGGCTGCTTCCTCCAGACGATCCTGCAGGTGGAGGCAGTGGGCGAGGTTGACGAGGATCCGCCCCTCCTGGGGCAGCAGGGCAAGGGCTTGGCGAAACCAGCCTTCAGCTTCCTCAAGCTGGTTCTCGAACATCAGCGCATTGCCTAAGGCGGCTAGAGCATAGGGCTGGGGAGGGTGCGCTGCCGCAGCCTGGCGCAGGACTGCAATTGCCCGCTGCCGCTGCCCCAAGGCCAGCCAACAACTGCCCAGCCGGAATAGCAGTTGCCCATTGCCGGGAGCAAAGGCCAATCCCTCCTGATAGGCGCGCGCTGCCTCCGCCGGGTTGCCCAGCAGCATCCAAGCATCGCCCAGCTCCTGCCAGGCAGGCACCCAGTCCTTCCTCAGGTGTACAGCCAACTGTAGGGGGGTCAAGGCTTGACGGGGATCTCCCATTTGCAGATAGAGGGATCCCAGCAGCGCTTGGGCAGCAGCCAGGTGCGGATGGGCGCGGGTGAGCTGTCGACAAAGGCGCAGCGCCGCCCCCAGATCCCCTGCTTGTCGGTGGCGCTCGACCAAAGCCAGAGCCGCCTCTGGGGAGGGGAAAGAGGGCAGGCTGGCTCCTTGTCCTGAGTTCTGAGGCCCAGCCACCTGCCGCTTGCCTTTCCCTCGACCAAAGCCCTGTGGCACGGTTTGACCTACCGGGGTTAACAGGACGTTCCCAATAGCCCTAAGTTGGGATTCCGACAGCTTTAGCCTAGTTGCGGCGAAAGAGGCTGTCTAGGTAGATGCGCGCAGCGCGCCGATCGGCATCTCCGCTTTGGAGCAAGAACAGCGAGAGGGCTGCTGTTACAACCCGATCTTGATCCCAGTCGGGATGACGAGAGAGGTAGTTTTTGAGGGTCTCGTGGAGCTCCTTGGGAATTTCGCTCGAAATGCTGACGGTAGGAGAATCCATAGCCCAACCACCTACCTAAAGTCAACACTCAAACAGTCGCAGCAAAAAGAGGCTCTACCCTGGGCCACAGCTAAGCCGGCCTAGGAAGGAATTGAACAAGCTAAGCCAGTCCTCTAGCTTGGGTACCTCAAAGACCGCACGGGCTCCTCAAGAAACGGGGTAAAAGGGCTTGCCCATTGGCCGCCTGCAAGCGGCTGGGGAGGTCCTAGCAGCTGCCGGGGAAGCCTCCTCCTCACCTCGGGTGGGGCTATTCTGCCCTCTGCCCTAGGGGGGATGTCAATCCTAGGCGGGAGTATCCAACAGAACCAGAGCTCTCCCGTGGCCTTGATGGGATCGGAAAAAGCGGCGCGATCCCGTTACGTTTCTCAAGGTGTAATCGCGTGAACCTTAGCAAGGGCAACTTTTCCACAGAACCCTTCGAGGCGGCTTCTAGAGCGAAAGACGTTGTGGAAAACAACCCGCCTGCCTGTGGAAAGTCTGGGGAAAACCTGTGGATTTTTGGGAAATCTCAATGTGTCCAAAAAAATTTTCTCGACTGCTCCCTCAGCTCCACTCAACTCGATAGTGCAAAAACAGCTCTTGGGAACCGCGGCGGCACTCAAGCAACTCCAGGCGGGGCGGGGATCCCCGCAGTTGCCAGCCCTCGATGCTAGCCGGGGCATCAGCGTAGCCACTCAGCAGCACTGGCGCCAGCGTCACCCACAGCTCATCCAAGGCTTGCGCCTGCAAAAACGCCCCCAAGAGCCGCCCCCCGCCCAGGAGGCCCACCCGTTCGATCCCCCGCTGCCGCAGGCGGGCTAGGCGAGCGGTCAAATCCCAATCCGCGGCCACCCAGATCTCGGCAAAACCGGGCCGTCCCTGCCACTGGCGGGAGCCCGCCGGCGTCGTCCACAGCCAGCGAGTGAGGGGCTGGCGAAAAAACGGCAGCTCTTCCGGAATCTCGCCGCTGCCGGAACAGATGATCGTCAGGGGCTGAGGGGGGAGACCCTGCGCAATTCGGCTTTGAATGAGCTCCGGATCCCGCAGGCGGAGAGCAGTGCCGTAGGCCCGCAGCGTGGCTGCCCCCATAATTAAAGCCTGTTGCCGAGCAGCTTGGGTTTCCAGGTGCCGATAGTCTTCAGGGCTAGGGAAATGGGGCCTTTGCCCGCGGTGGGCGGCGAGCTTGCCATCCAAACTTTGGGCCAAGATGGCCACCAAGTGGGGACGAGGGGCTTTCAAAGGCAGATCTCTAGCAATCAGCACAGGATAGACTCAGGGGTATTGACCAGCCTGTGCCCTGGCTCCAGGGTTATATGCTAGGAACGCTCCAGTCCTCCACTATCCGCATCGCTGTCGAGGCCAGTTCCTCGACTCTGCAGCGTTGCCTAACAGAGGTGGAACTTCTGCAGCAGTGGATTTGGCCGCAGCAACTGCAGGGATCCCTTCCCCCCAAGCTAGAGCAAGGCAGCACCTTTGCCGCCCAGTGGGGCCCTATCTCCATCCTGCACCAGGTGGAAATCCTGCTGCCCCAACGGCTGCGGCTGGTGATGTGGGGTGGTGCCGATGGCTACTGCGACTGGCGGTGGGGGAACGGCTGGGTGCAGTTGCGGGTAGAGGCCGTCTCGCTCCTGCCCCTAGGCTTGGGCCACCTGCTAATGCTGCGGCAGCTGCAACAGTTTGCCCAAGGCCAAGAACGACGGCCCTCTTAGGGCTTGATGTGCTGCCAGAATCCGCGTGATATTTAGCGCTTCCGCAAGAGCCCTAGCTGCAAACTGGTGCGGGAATCCGCAAGCAGGCCCAGGCTGACCCTAGTCACAAAACTGGCTAAAACTAAACTAGTAGTAGAGATTTCAGAAAAATCACAAGCGGGCGGCTTTCACAGCTTGGCTTGAGTGGTCAAGCGGCCGCTCCTGGAAGCTGGGCCATTGGTTACAAGCACCTAGAGGTTGTCTCACCCTGAGCTGCTATGACCGCAATCACAGAAACTCCAACCCGTGCTTTGGAGCAGTTGTCTTCGATAACAGGGCGGATTCGCAAGCCCTACCCAAACTACAAAGTGATCGTCCTAGACGACGACATCAACACCTTCCAGCACGTTACCGAATGCTTGCTCAAGTACATCCCCGGCATGACTTTGCCCTTGGCGCGGCAACTGACCATGCAGGTGGACAGGGAAGGGCAGGCCGTTGTCTGGGTCGGTCCGCAGGAGCAAGCGGAGCTCTACCATCAGCAGTTGCTGCGGGAGGGTCTGACGATGGCTCCGCTGGAGCCGGCCTGAAGCAGCAGGTGCTCGTAGCTGCGCTCAACGGCAGCCAATAGCTCTGCCTGACCCCAGCCAGCATACAAGCTGCTGGCAATTGCCAGGCCGCCAGCCCCCACTCCCTCTTTGACATAGCCTCGCTCATAGGCTTGAAGAGAGGAGTAGCGACTCTGGGCAAAGCTTAGTTGGGTGGCCAAGAGGCAAACATTGCCCAACAGCTCCGCCAGAGCCACGGTGTTGCCAGAGGGATCCTCCGCCACCCAGCGGGTGGTGCCTACCACCACGTGTTCAGGGGGCCAGGGGATCCCTTCCTCTTCTCCCCAGCGCCGCATTAGGGCCAGCACTGCCAGCATTTGCGTTCCTCCCGCCAGCAGCACCGGCCCCCGCTGGGCTGCTGCCATGGCTAACCCGGCGATGAAGGGTTGCACGGGATCCCCCACGGCAGCCACTACCTCTGGCGCAGTGGCAGTGGGGGAGAGATTGGCTAGACCCCGCTGGGCCAAGGCCAGCTTTTGGGCGTGGTTACAAACTGGATGGCTGCTGTTGACCATGCCGTTTGCCTGCCAGCCCAGCCCTAGCAGCACCGCCAGCGCTGTTGCAGTACCGCCGGCCACGCACTCTCCGACGACGCAGTAGCTGGCTTCCAGTTGGGATCCCCGCTCATACCCCTCCTGCCACAGGGATCTCACCTGTTCCACGGACAAGGCCTGGCCGGTGCTCAGACAGCGGGCTGGCCCTCCAGAGGGCACCTTCTCTGCACCTGCCAAAGGCTCTAGCAGGCCACAGTCGAACACGCGGCAGGGGATCCCTAGCTCGCTTAAGATGGCGCGGCTGATGACCACTGGCGAAGGATAGCCCTCGGGCGAGGTAGGCAAGCGGCAAGAACGGCCGGTCAGCAGCACCTCCCCATCAGCTAGGGCGGTGTAGCGCCGCAGAGAGGGCGTGGCGCCAGCAGCAGAGATGCCTGGAATAAGGGCTGTTTCCGTAAACCCCAGGCAGGCCAAAAACAGAGGCCGGGATCCCTGCACCCGTTGGCACCACTGCTGGGCCAAAGCCGGCTGAGTGTAAGCCTTAACACAGGGAAGGAGGAGCATAGCCAACAATTACCTACAGGACGGGATCCCGCACTGGCCAGAAGATAGCAACGCCTGCATTCCCCAAGGCCATCGGATAGGATAGGTATATCGAATGTCGTTTGTTGGGGGCAAGGGGAAAGCCATGGGCTTCTTCGACTCGGAGATTGTTCAGGAAGAAGCTAAGCAACTGTTTCGGGATTTCCAAAACCTGATGCGACTTGGCGAGCGCTACGGTCAATTTGACCGGGAAGGCAAAAAGATCTTTATCCAGCACATGGAAGAGTTGCTGGAGCGCCAGCGCATTTTCATGAAGCGGCTGGAGCTTTCCGACGATTTTATGGCCCAACTGACCATTAAGCAATTGCAAACCCAACTGGGAGGGTTAGGGCTCTCTCTTAGCCAAATGTTTGACCAAATGCACCAAACCCTGGAGCGCATGAAAGCTGAAGCCGACGCTGAGCGCTGACTCTCCCAGTAACCCCCAAGGGAAAAGGCTCATGTCCTCCTCCCGCCAGACCCGCAACCGCAAATTGATCCTGGAGGTGTTGGAGCAAAGCGAGCGGCCCCTCTCGGCCCAGGAGATTTTCCTGAAGCTGCGCAATGCCAACCACACGGTGGGCTTGGCCACTGTCTATCGGGTCTTGGAGGCGCTGCGCAACGAGGGCAAGCTGCAGGCCGTCCACTTGGGGGATCAGCAAACCTACTACCAGCTTCTGCCCAGCAACGGCCACAGTCGCCATCACCTGATCTGCACTGAATGTCGGCGGGTGGTGCCTCTGTCAGGTTGTCCCGTGGGGGATCTAGAGGAGCAGATTGCCAGCCGTTACCAATTTGTTATCGAGTACCATGTGCTTGACTTCTACGGCATCTGTGCTGAATGCCGTGGAGGGAGCAGGCCCAACCCCAACTGCTAGTCATCCTCTTGCCTTGAGGCCAAGCCGCAATGATGAGCTATCTCTGGACGGTGTTGATTGGGTTGGCAGGTGCCTTGATTGCAGTCAAGCTGAGGCTGCCAGCAGGAGCTCTAGTAGGCTCGATGGTGGCAGTCGGCTTGGTCAATGTCTGGGGGGCCATCCCGATTCCCACTCCTCCACCTGGAATCCGCTTTGTCCTGCAGGTGATACTGGGTATTCTCTTGGGCAGTAAGCTTACCGCCGAGACATTGCTCGCCCTCAAGGATCTGTGGCGGCCAGCCCTAGTGTGTACCGTGATTGCGGTGAGCACCGGCGTTCTATCGGGGTTTTTGATCTCCCGCTGGTTGGGGATCGAGCGCCTTACTGCCATCTTGGGCACGGCCCCAGGGGGTATCTCCGATATGAGCTTAATTGCCCTGGACATGGGGGCCCAGGCCAGCACGGTGGTAGTTATGCACCTAGCTCGTCTAATTAGCGTCATCGTGGTCGTCCCCTGGGTGGTGCGGCTGCTGATTCAGCCGGGTACGAGCTAGGAAAGTCCTCGGAGGGGAGAGGGGGAGTGGGCTAGACTAGGGGTCGATACAGAACTTCACAACCGCACCGCCATCTTGGAACTTTCTCCCCCTCTCTCCATCGACCATGCTCCTGGGGCAGTATCCCCTTGGCCCTCGGCTTGCTCTGCCAAGGAGACTTTCCTAGGCAACATGGGTCAAGCCGAGTGGTGGCCGCTGCGGTTGCAGTGGCAGGGAGAGGCTGACCCCCTTCAGCCGGAGCTGCTAGGGGTGGATCCCTTGTTGCGGTTGTTGCTGCTGGGGGATGGCTTGACCACTCGCAATCTGGCCACTCTGACCCTGGAACCAATTCAGGCCCATCTGTTAGATACAGTCCAGGTCGAGCTGCTGGCCGAGCAAAGCGCTGTCCCCAAGTCCATGCCACAACTGGCTAGGGATCTGGCGCGGCTGGGATCCCCCTTGATGCGGCGGCGGGTTTGGCTGGGCGGAGCGGCCTCGCAACAGCCCTTGCTCTATGCCACCTCTTGGTGGAACGCGGAACATCTGGCTCAATACTTGCCCCATCCCGATTTGCCCATCGGCCAAAATCTAATCCAAGAAAAACTGGAGACCTTTCGCGAGGTGCGTCGCCTCTACTACGGCGAAGCTGAGCCCATTGCCCGGCTGCTCAACTGTCCTGGCCCTTTCTGGGCTAGGCATTATCTTTTGCTGCACCGAGGCCAACCTTTGACGGTTATTTACGAAGTTTTCTCCTCGCGCCTAGGGGCCAAGTTTTTGACCGGCTAGGGCAAATCCAACGGCACACGGCTGCCCTTGGTGCCGTTAGCCTGCTGCAGGTGGGTTTGGGTGAGCGGCTACTATGGAGCTGAGCAAAAAAAGGGCCCCAGAAGCAAAGGAGTATGGCTTCAGAGCTTCCCGTTTTGCGCCAGCGGTATCAGCTGGAGCGGCGGCTGAGCAAGCGCAGCGGCAGACACACCTACCTGGCACGGGATCTCCTCACCTCAGAGCCAGTTGTGATCAAGCTGCTCCTGTTTGGGCCGGATTTCAACTGGGACAATCTGAAGCTGTTTGAGCGGGAAGCCCAAGTCCTACAGACCCTCTCCCACCCAGCCATTCCCCGGTACCGCGATTGCTTTGAGATTGCTCTGAAAGGGGGGCGCGGCCTGGCGCTGGTGCAAAGCTACATCGAGGCTCCCTCCCTGCAGGAGTGGATGGAGCGAGGGCGGCGTTTTGCTGAGCCGGAGGTGCGCGACTTGGCGCAGAAGCTGCTACGCATCCTCATCTACCTCCACGAACTCCATCCGCCGGTCATCCACCGGGATCTCAAGCCCAGCAACATTCTCTTGGGATCCGACCAGCAGGTGTATCTGGTGGACTTTGGTTCGGTTCAGGCGGCTGCCCCCCGGGAGCAGGGATCCTACACTGTGGTGGGAAGCTACGGCTACATGCCCCTGGAGCAATTTGGCGGCAGAACCGTGCCCGCCTCCGATCTCTACAGCCTGGGCGCCACCCTGATTCACCTGCTCACGGGCCAGCATCCGGCGGACTTGCCCCAGGAGGGATCCCGGATTGCGTTCGAGCAAGCGGTGCACCTGAGCCCGCCCTTTCGCGACTGGCTGCGGTGGTTGACGGAGCCTCTGGTGGCGAATCGTCCCGCTTCCGCCCGGCAGGCCCTGGAGGCGCTGGAGCATTTGGATCGTCGTCCCGCCTTGATTCCCTCAGACGCAGCAGCAGTCCCTCCTCGACAGCCAGCAGGCAGCCGGATTCAACTGCACAAGTCCGAACAGACCTTTCAGGTGGTGATCCCGGCCCGGAAAACCGGTGTTTTGGCGTTGCTGCCTTTCGCCATCGCTTGGAACTCCGTCACCACCTTTTTCACGATCATATCGGTTGTGCCTGCGCCTTTTCCGGTCAATCTGGTGGTTGGCCTGTTCACCCTGCCCTTCTGGAGGGTGGGGTTGGGGATGGTGGGCAGGATCCTCTACAGACTATTCGGCAAGGCCCACCTACGGATCGACACAAAATACATTCGCCTGGCTCACGAGGTGTTTGGCCTGAGGTTTGGCAATGTTCCCCCCAGTCGGCGATGGGATATTGACCGGCTAGAGCTGATCCCACGCCATACCCGACGGGATTCCGATGGGAATCGAGTGGAGGTAAGCCCACAGTTGAACATCTGGGCAGGCATCCGCAAGTACGAGCTAAGAGATCTGCAGGAGCCGGAGTTGGAGTGGCTGGCCGCGGAGCTGAGCCGTTGGCTGAAGATCCCGGTTGAACGGCAGAAGGTGTAGTTGTCAATCCAAATAGGCACTCAACTCCTGCTCCAGTGTGGGCAGTTGCACCTCTCCCTGCTCCAGCTCTTCCAAGTCTTCCAGTTGTTTGCGCAGGCGGGCAATCCGCTCTCGGAGATACTCTTTGATGCCCTTGGCCCCCAGACTAAGGCAACTGCGGCAGATCTCGCCATAGATTTGGCCGCGGTCGTTGTAGACTACCGCCAGCAGCACCTGCTGCCCCTTCCTCTGGATAGGGGTGACCCATCCGCCGCAGATAATGCAGGGCACGCGGCCATTGCCCGCGTAAATGCTGCGTTCCCAGACAATTTTCACGCTCGGCCTCGCTAGACTTTTGCCCACCAGGATAAAAACTGCAAGGGATCTCTGGCCAGCCTAAATCCCTTCCCCTCTCCCTCAAGGAGAGCAGTTGGGGATGACGGCAAGATCGCTGGTGTCTAGGCGTTGGGTTGGGCCGGCTGGCTAGGCTGGGAGCGATCGATGGTGCGGTAGGTGAGGCTGGCTGCTACCTCTAGGGCTTTGGCAGCGTCGCGGAAGTAAAACCCCAGCTCCTCATCTTTCTCCGTGCGGTTGGGCTTATTGAGCTTGGCCTTGAACTGCACATTGCAATACATGGCCAACCCCACCAAAACCTCGGACAAACCATGCTGGTTGATCAACCGTTCCAGATCCGTAAGCAGGCTTTTGATCAGGGCATTGGCTACCGGTTCTGGCAAACTGTCCAGGTCGTGCATTGGGTTTCCTCAGCAAACGAGATAGTAGTGGGATCCCGGTCCCTTACTCCTGATCTTCCCGCATCTTTTGGGGAATGCTCAACGCTGTTGCTAGCGCTTTGGCGTTTTCACTGCTCGAGAAAGCAGGGATTCCTGCAGGCGCTCCGCGCTGCCAGCAACAGTTCTGGGCCGAAGCCCAAGTACTCTTTTGAGTTGGCAGAGGCCATTTGTTATGATGGCAGAAACCGTCCTGAAGAAGGGGGCTGGAAATCCGGTCTTTGGTCATGGAGACCCGTGCCGTTGGTCAAGCGTTCTCGGGAGGGCAGCATTGGACAACAACAGTATCTTACGTCAGCTCTTGCTCGTGGGCGTTGGCACCACTACGCTGCTAGCGGAGCAGTTGAAGAAGGCTGCCGATGAGCTGGTGCAAAAGGGGCAGCTTAGCTCAGAAGAGGCCTCTAACCTCCTCAACAACCTGCTCAACCAGGTGAAATCTGAACAGAGCAACCTGGAATCCTACGTGCAGCGGCAGGTGCGCAACGTTTTGCAGGACTTAGGCGTGCCTTGCCAGTCGGAAATGGACGAGCTGCGCGGGCGGTTGGATCGCCTGGAGCGACAAGTGCGCAACTTGGAGAACCAGCTCTACCGCCGCTTCTGACCGTTAGCCAATCTCTAGGCTGAGGCTGAAGTTCCCGCAAGAGTTTGCATGGCCAGCGAAGTTTTAAGCATCACAGGCCGAGGGATCCCGCTGGTGGGCAATGACATTGACACCGACCGGATCATCCCGGCCCGCTTCCTCAAATGCGTCACCTTTGATGGCCTGGGCCAGCACGTGTTTGCTGACGACCGCGCCCAAGCGGCTGGCCAGCACCCCTTTGACCTGCCTCAGTACCAGGGTGCGGAGATTTTACTGGTCAACGCCAACTTTGGCTGTGGCTCCAGTCGAGAGCATGCCCCCCAAGCCCTGGCCAAGTGGGGGATTCGAGCCCTCATTGGCGAAAGCTTTGCCGAGATCTTTTTCGGCAACTGCCTGACTCTGGGGATCCCCTGTGTCACAGCGCCTGCGAGCGTGATTCAAACTCTCCAAGAGGCAGTGGCCAGAAACCCAGAGCTCCAGTTAACGCTGGATCTCCTCAACAAACAGGTGCGCTGGGAAGACAAAGCCGCCGCCGTCGAGATCCCCCAGGGGGCTTGGCAGATGCTGGTGCAGGGCGCTTGGGATGCCACGGCGCAGTTGCTAGCTGCCCGCGACCGCATTCAGGAGGTAGCTGCCTCTTTGCCCTACCTGCGATGGCAGCGAGGAGCCCGCTGAGCAGGTCGCTTTCCCCTGCTACCCACCAGTGGCTGGGCAGCGCTGACCCAAAGTTTCTGGATCTGGCAAGGCGGGAAATCGTGGCTGCGGATCCAGAGGCCGTCGTCCAGCTCCTTCCCGAGGCCACGGGGTTGATGTGGGTGTGCAGCCGGCGTTCCTTTGCCGACCTTGCCCAGAGCTGGCAGGCCAACCCACCTATTTTTTTGCGCCACATCTGTCCCATCCAGCGGGAGCTTTGGCTGGACGAGGGATCCCTGGCAGGACTCCGCCTAGATGAAGAGCTGCTGGCCGCCATCAACCCGGCCCTCAGCTTTTCTGTACAGACGCGCCTATTTGGCAAGCTCAACTTCAAGCCCTTTCAGATCAACGAAGCCCTGGCAGCCCAGGTAGTGGCGGCAGTGGGATCGCCGCTGCAGGTCAGGGATCCCCAACAGGTGATCTCGGTGGTGATCCTGGCTAACTCGACAGGGATCCGAGTTTGGCTAGGCTTGTCGCTGGCTGAGCAAAACCTCTCCAACTGGGCGGGCGGCATCCATCGCTTCCGCCGCGATCCCGGTCAGATTAGCCGCTCTGAGTTCAAGTTGCTGGAAGCCATCCAGGTGTTCCACATCCCTTTGCAGCCAGGAGGGCGGGCTTTAGATCTGGGGGCCGCACCAGGGGGATGGTCGCGCATCCTGCGCCTCTACGGGCAGGAGGTAACAGCGGTGGATCCGGCGGCATTGGACGAGCGTCTCCACTCCGATGCCGGCATTTGTTACCATCGCCTCAGCGCTCAAGCCTACCTGGCCCGCTGTAGGGAGCGGTTTCACCTCATCCTCAACGACATGCGCCTGGATGGCCGCACCTCTGCCCACCTGATGACAGCCTTTGCCCCTCATCTGGAGCCAGAGGGGGCAGCCCTGATGACCTTAAAACTTCCCTCCCGCCGCCGCCTGCGGGTGCTGCAGCAAACGCTCGATATCCTAAGCAGTACCTTTGCCGTGGTGAGGGCGCGCCACCTGTTCCATAACCGCAGCGAAGTCACCCTCTACTTGCGAAAGGGAGCTCAATCGGCGGTTTCCACTACCTGAATTTCCCGGTGCAGCACCTTCTCGCGGATGGACTCTAGCAAGCGCAGCTCCTCGGGGGAGATTTTGCCATCGGAGCGGATAGCGCTGACGATTTGCTCCAACTCGGTGCGGGTTAACTTCCTATCTTCTAGGGCCTGCTCTACTAGGGCCTGCAGTTGTGCAAACTCCATGGAATTGCTGCTCCTCTTGAGCGGCTCTCCTCACCCCCTCTACCCTATCCCCGCCAGCTCTGATCCCCGGCAAGCGCAAGATTCTCTTCAGGTATCCTAAAGAGAAGATGAAACCGCAGGAGAGGAAGACCCTATGGCTGGCCCGGATCCCCAGAGCTTTGAGCACGACTGCGCCACGCTGTGCCGGGATGGATGTGTCCTGGGCGAGGCCTGCCCCCACCGAGAGGCAGCCCGTCGAGCGGTGGACTTCATCATGAATACAGACTGGGAGACGCTCATGCGGCTTGCCGAGTCCAGGAACCTGCCCAAGACTCCTCCCCAGGAAGATCCCTTGCAGTTTTTGGAGAACTACCGCCTAGGCGGCTAGTCCCTGCCCAGCCTCCAGGTGCCGCGGCTCATAATAAACGTAGTGGGATCCTTGGGCTCTATGGTATGGCCTTGGCTTGCCTTTGGCTTGCTTCTGGTTGCCTCTGAGCTGTTTTTGCCGGGACTGGTGGCTGGTCCAACGGGTGTGGCGGCGCTGGGAACTGCTCTTTTGGCTTCTTGGGGGCTGCCGGTTTGGGCCCAGTTCTTGGCCTGGGTGCTGCTCTCGATTGCGCTGATCCTCCTCAGCCAACGCCTGGTACCTAAGGGCCCGGCCCAGTTGGAGGATATCCTGAAAGAATCGCGGGAAGCGCGGGCAGTTACAGCCATTCCGCCAGGGAAGCAGGGGCGAGTCTCCTATCTTGGCTCCACCTGGAACGCCAAATGCAGTATTCCTGACGTGGAGATCCAACCCGGCCAGGAGGTATACGTGGTCGATCGCAAGGGCAATACCCTCATTGTGATGCCAACCCAGCTGCTTGAATCTTGAGGCTTGGAGCTCTCTGGCATTTAGGGCTCCTCGTAAATCCAGCTTTGGGCAGCAGGGATCCAGTTCACCAGCTCGGAATCTCGGAACCAGAGGGCAATCTCCCGCTGGGCGGTTTCCGGGCCATCAGAGCCATGGACAAGGTTGCGGCCAATGTCAATACCAAAGTCGCCGCGGATGGTGCCTGGCTCGGCTTCTAGGGGATTGGTTTTGCCGATTAGCTTACGAGCAGCAGCAATCACCCCTTTGCCCTGCCAAACCATAGCCACCACCGGCCCCGAGGTAATAAACTTTACCAAACTGGGGAAGAAGGGGCGCTCCCTGTGTTCAGCATAGTGGGCTTCTGCCAGCTCTTGGCTTACCTGCACCAGCTTCAGGCCTACCAATTGGTAGCCCCGACTTTCCAGGCGCTGGATGATGGTGCCCACTAGACCCCGCTGCACGCCGTCCGGCTTGATGGCGATAAAGGTGCGCTCCATGGGATCTCCCCTTGTTGTTACCTATCTTCACCGTTATCCTTGTACCGGATCGGGGATCCCGAGCGCAAGGGAGCAAAATTAGCGCTTTTTACGCGCCCACCACTGCCAAGATCAGGAAGGCAGCCCCCACCACTGTAATCGCCCAGCCGGCCCAGCGAGTTAAGCCAGGGATCCGCAACCCCCAGCGTTCTGCTGCCCAAAGGGCCAGGAGAGCTACCCCATACTGGACGGTGCTCAACCCCAGTAGATATCCCACCCAAGGCATGGGTTGGGCGCCGATAATGGTTTCGGCGTAGGCATAGCCATGGAATAGCCCCGCCAGGGATCCCCCTATTAGCAAGAGCCAACTGGGGATCTGCCGCGGTTGCACCAGCAGCAAGCCGAAGAGAACCACGGAAGAGGCAATGGCCAGCTCCGTCAGTCCCAGGGGATCCCAGCCGGCCAGGTGGATCCCAGTGCCCACCAGACCTGCCAACACAAAGCCCAAAGGGATCCCGTAGCGCCAGGGCTGCCCCGCCGCCACAAGACCGATGGCCACGACGAAGGCCAGGTGATCCAAGCCAATGACAGGGTGAGCCAGCCCGGAGAGAAATCCCTCCCAGGCCGTTGCAGGCAGTTTCCCTCCCAGGGCGTGGTGGGCAAAAGCCGGCGAAAAAAACCCCGTAACTGCCAGTGCACCCCCAGCAGCGGCAAAGCTGGGGATCCCTTCCTTCCGCCACCGCCCAAGCGGCGATGGGACTTGCTGCCACAGCCAAGACATGCTTTTGGACCTCCCTGAGTTCTCTCAATAGCTGCCCAGATCTCCCAGTTTAGGGGCGCTCTCTGTACCCTTGCAGATTTTCCGGCTCAAACTGGCGCAAAATCCGCGTGGCCTCGCGGAGGCGGGTTTCATTCTCTTCCTCCACAATGAGTACGTACTTACCCGCATTGAGGCGGTTGCGGTAGGCCAAGGCATCGCCGGAGCCACTGGTCAGGCCCACCCCGCCCCCCACAAAAAAGCTGCCCATGGCCCCGCCCAGCGCACCCAACAGGCCGCCGATCAGATGGTTGCCTATAGGTCCCGCCCAGGCAAAGGTATCCAAACCACTCAAGACGCTGAACCCCACCCCAGCCAAAAAGCCAAAGGGCACTAGCCAAATGGCCAGGCGCTGCATCTGGCGGCGCGCGGCTTGGGCCGGGTCGATTAGCCCAAACTCATCCGCAGTTTTGTAGCCTCGCCCCAGTAGGTGCAATCGCTCCAGGGGGAAACCGGCCTGTTCCAGGGCGCTGTAGGCCGCCTCGGCAGCCAGGCGATCCGGCAGTACCGCAATTAGGTAGCTCATAGGTTAAAGGGTCGGTGCCCGTCATCAGCCAATTCCATTGTCTACAGAGTTTAGGGAGGGATCCCTGTGAGCCTCTACCAGCGCTTCTATGAAGTCGTGCGGCGGATCCCGCCGGGGCGTGTAGCTACCTATGGGCAGGTGGCGCGGCTTGCCGGCTGTCCTGGCTGTGCCCGCCAGGTGGGCTATGCCCTGTTTCGCCTGCAAGGTCAAGAGACCGACATCCCCTGGCACCGGGTAATCAACGCCCAAGGGCGCATTTCCTACTCCCCCTTTCGCCTTGGCTACGACGACTTGCAAAAAGTCCTACTCCAAGCTGAAGGGATCCCCTTTGACGCCGAAGGTCGGGTGGATCTGCAGCAGTTTGGCTGGGATCCCCGGGAAGCTTAACCTGCGCTTGACCTAACCTTAAACAGGTCATAGCGAAATCTCCTGTCCAGCCTTGGTAACGTGAATGCGGATGCGTCTTGAGTGGTCATGAAACCAGCTTGTCGTGCTCGAGGGGGTGCCCCTGCCGAGGGAGGGCTTTCAGCTTGGCTGAACGCTCTAGCCAAGTTCCTGCGGGTTGGGCTGTGCTGCTTGCTGCTGAGCCTGGCCAGCGCCTGCGGTACCACCGACAGTAGCTCAATTCCTCCAGCCGGCGGCGGGGCAGGGTTTATCGCCTCAGATCCCAACGTCAGGCTCTCCTCTCAGCCGCCCGCTTTTACCCTGCAGATCTTGCACGCTAGCGATCTCGAGGCTTCGGTTGCCGCGGTTCAGGATGCGCCTCGCTTCTCCGCGGTGATCAATGCGCTGCGGCCTCAGTTTCCCAACACGGTGGTGCTCTCCAGCGGCGACAACTACATTCCCAGCCCCTTCTACAACGCCAGCGCGGATCCCTCGCTGCGGGGCCGGTATGACCGCACCCCTGGCAAAGCCGACATGGAAATCCTCAACGCTATCGGTTTTGAGGCGGCTGCCTTTGGCAACCACGAGTTTGACCAAGGCACGCGCCAAATTCGCGACTTGATCCGACCCGACACCAGCCGCGGCTACGCAGGTGCCCGCTTTCCCTATTTGAGCGCCAACCTCAGCTTCAGCGGCACTGGTGAGTTGGCCAGCTCTGACTTTGCTGCCGATGGCCAAGAGGCCAGCTCCATCCGCGGCAAGATCGTCAAGACAGCAGTGATTACCGTGGGAGGAGAGCGAATCGGCCTGGTGGGAGCCACGACCACGCGCCTAGCTGCTATTTCTAGCCCCGGCCCTGAGGTGAGGGTGGAAGGCAGGGTGGACGACACCGACCAGGTCAATGCTGCCCTCATCCAAAACTTCGTTAACCAACTCACTGCGCAGGGCATCAATAAGATCATTCTCCTAGCCCACCTGCAGCAACTCCAGAATGAGGTGACCCTGGCCACCCAGCTGCGGGATGTCGATGTCATCATTGCGGGTGGCTCCCACCGCGTCCTTGCCAAGCCCACTGACCGCCTGCGCCCTGAGGATGTGCGCACGGGCGACTACCCCATTCTGCGCACCTCGGCTAGCGGTCAACCGGTGGCAGTGGTGAACACCGGCGCCAACTACCGTTACGTGGGCCGCCTGGTGGTTAGCTTCGACGCCAACGGGGTGATTGCCCGCATCGATCCGGTGAGCGGCGCCTACGCCACCGATGACCAAGGGGTGGCAGCCGTGCGCGGCACTCCCAATCCCGAGGTGGTGCGGATCGCCAACGAAATCGGCAGCATCATCCGCGCCAAGGATGGCCGTACCTTTGGCTCTACCACCCAATTCCTCAACGGCTTGCGGGCCGAGGTGCGCACTGAGGAAACCAACTTGGGCAACCTCACGGCCGATGCCAACTTGGCCTACGCCAGAACTGTTGACCCCACCACCGTCATCTCCCTCAAAAACGGCGGCGGCATTCGCGCTCCCATTGGAGCTACCACCGGCGGCGGCGGCGGCGAGCCAGTACGGCGGATCCCTCCGGTGGCCAACCCTGAGGCTGGCAAGCAGGCGGGCCAAATTTCGCAATTGGATATTGAAACTGCTCTTGCTTTCAACAACGGCCTGTCCTTGGTGACTGTCACCGCCGAGGAGCTCAAGCAGATAGTAGAACATGGGGTGGCCCAAACCCAGCCGGGAGCTACACCAGGCCGCTTCCCGCAGGTTGGCGGCTTTGCCTTCAGCTTCGATCCCTCGCGGCCACCGGGATCCCGCGTCATCTCCCTGCGGGTGGATACGCCCAGGGGCCCGGATGTGGTGGTGCGCAACGGCCAGTTGCAGGGAGATCCCCGCCGTACCTTCCGCATGGTGACGCTGGACTTCTTGGCCAACGGTGGGGATGACTATCCCTTCCCGCGCCTGTCCAACCCCAACCGGGTGAACTTGGCCCCCGGCTCCGGCCTCACCTTCGATACCCCTGGCAGCGAGCAGGACGCTCTGGCTCGGTACTTGCGGCAGATCGGCGTGTTTACTCAAGCCGACACCCCGGCTGCCCAGGATACCCGCATCCAGAACCTCTCGGTGCGCCAGGATACGGTGCTGCAGGGTTTGTAGTCGGAGCCGGTTCAGGCACGCTGCCCCTTCCCTAGGTGGGGAGGGGTTTAGCGTTGGATTGGAATTACACTACTATCGAGCAAAACCCACCTTCCCTCCTCTCGCCCTCATGACCCTGGAAACGTTTTTTACTCAGCTCAACGACAACGGCTTGACGATTGCCCTCTTGCTCTTTGCTGCCCCCTGGTTGGTTTGGGTTCTCTGTCACTGGATCCCTGGGCAGTGGGAAGAGCCGTTTCTGCTCAGCCTAAACCTCGGCTTGGCAGCGGTAAGCCTTGTCCTCTGGGCGGGTTACTTGGCCTACGCCACCAACACAGCCGGCTGGGAAGCGGTGGTGAAGCAGGCGAATATGTTCCTGTTGCTGGTTCCTCCTTACTATTTCCTCGCCTCCATCTGGGTGGCCCGCCAGCGCATGCCCCTCTCGCGGGTGCCAGCTTTTCGCACGCTGCAAGGGATCGGCCTTTTAGCGGCAGCCTATCTGATTTTTTCTTGGCTCAGCCGCCGGGTTTATGTTGTCTTCTTTTCCTACCTACCCTTCTCGACTTTCCTGTGGATCCTGGCGGGGCTGTTGGGGGTAGCCTACATTGGCTATCGCCTCCTCCTCGGGGATCCACCCCGGTACCCGCCCGAAAGCTGAGGGGACTAAGATATCGAGGAAGACCTTTGGCAGCTGGGCAATGGTAACCGTCCCTCTGATCTCAGCCCTGAACATCGACTACCGGCCTTTGCAGGAGTTGTTGTCGGCGGGAGCCTGGCGGGAGGCGGATCGCCTAAGTCTGCAACTATTGTGTCGCGCAGCAGGAGAGGGGGCAGTGCGGCGGGGCTGGCTGTATTTTTCCGAGGTGAGCCGGATCCCGGCAGAGGATCTGCGCACCATCGATCGCCTCTGGCGGGCAGCTTCCGGAGATCGCTTTGGCTACTCGGTGCAGCGGCAGCTATGGCTGGGGGTAAATCGCAATTGGGAGCGCTTTTGGTCGCTCATTGGCTGGAAGCAAGGCTACCACTGGACCCGCTACCCTGACGAGTTTATCTGGGATCTGTCTGCGCCCAAGGGCCACCTGCCCCTTTCCAACCAACTGCGGGGGGTGCGGGTGTTGGAGGAGTTACTCACCCACAGGGCTTGGGAAGAATCTTAAGTTGGATTGGCCTGTGACCGAGCACCTACAACTAGCCCAATTTCCTAATTTACCTGTCGACCTAGCCCAGGCCTGTGAGCAGGCCATCCAGGCCACACAGCTGGCCATACAAGCAGGGTATCGCCGCCTGCTCATCGAGATCCTCGCTCCGGAGATTAAGCCAGAAGTCTTGGCTCGTCCGTTCTTGCAGTTGCTCCAGCCACCGGCCTTGGTGTTGTTTAGTGATGCCGGCGGAGCAGCGCTGGCCCAGCGGGAGTGGGGGTCCCTGCCCGAAGGAGTGGAACTGCAGAGCCTAACGGCCCGTACCCAGCCCACCCCAGAACAGAGCCTTCTCTTCGTCATGCCCGCCGTCTACAACTTGGATCAGGTGGAGCGGGTTTGCCAGGCGGTCAGCAGCAGGGATCCCAAGCCCGTTGTTCTCCTCAACCCGCAGCTCCAGGATGCGGCCACGGTGGGAGTGGGGTTAGCTGGTCGGCGGCTGCGCCAACGCTTCCTGAGTACCTTTGAGACCAGCTACTACCTGCGCTCGCTGGCGGAAGGGGCTCTGTTTCGCGCCTATCCGGATCCCTGGAGCGTGTGGCAGCAGGAGGAGTCCGGCCTCTACAGCGTCCTCCAGACCTTTAGAGCCCGGCCCAGTGGCGAAGAAGTGGCCGAGCTGTTCCAGGCTCGCCGAAAAGGAACTCCCTGGTGGAGCTGGCGGCGCTGGTTGGGATTCCTCTGAAAGCCGTTTGCGGCCCCGACTAGACCTCTGCTGGTTCTAGCCGACCGTAAGCCCCTTGCTGGTTTGGCCACCGACTTAGCCACAGCTTGTGGGGGAGCCACGCTCCCCAAAGTAGCCTCGCCATGGCTCCTAAAGCAGATGGGGATTGCCCCCTTTGCAAGCCCAACTTTGCCAGGAGCGAAGTTAAGATTAAGTTAGGCTCCTGAGGTTTTTATCTCTCCGGCCAAAGCGGCAATCTGGGAACAACGATGCCTCTTGACAACCTGCGCGGACTCTATCAACAAGTTATTCTCGAGCGCTACAAAAAGCCTCGCAACTTTGGCAGGGTAAATCCAGTTCATCGCCACCAACGCGGCCACAACCCCTCCTGTGGCGACACTGTTGACCTCACTTTGCAACTGGACCCCAACCAGGAGCGGATCGTCGATATCAAATTCGAGGGAGAAGGTTGTGCTATTGCTCTGGCTTCCGCCGATTTGATGGCTGATGCTGTGCGGGGGCGTACCATCCCCGAAGCCCTGCAGTTGGTGGAGCGCTTCCAGGCCATGATGCGGGGCGGCGAAGAGTTCCCTCGGGAGTATCGCTCTCTCAATGCCATGAAGGGAGTCGCCCAGTTCCCAGTGCGCATCAAGTGTGCCAACCTGGCTTGGCATGCTCTCAAACATGCGCTGCAATCCCCTGCAACCGATGACTCTGCAGAGGAGCCAGGTTTTGTTAGCAACGAAAGCATTGACTGAATCCTCATGGCTCAAACGGATAAATCTTAACTTGCCATGAGACCTTAGCTGCCCCAAGAGCACAGAAGGAGGCAACTAGAACTGCTCAAAGTTGAAGGCAAGGCTGCTCGGCTCGGAAAAAGAGCCGGAACTTTGACTGGATAAAATGTAGAGGAAACAGGCTGGCTAGCGCGGAAGGGCTGTGAGCCTCTATCTAACAGGGGATTTTGCGATGAGAGCCATTCTAGTAGCAGCCGCAATTGGTTTAACCGGGATCCCTGGGCTAGTCTCTTTGCCGGTGAAGGCGCAGGCCCTTTTCGAGTTGGGGACCTACCGCCTTGATCAGGGGACCATTATCCCCGTCGGCAGCCTCAGCAGCGAAGGACCGCAGTACTTTTATCCAGACACCATCTATCCTCTGGAGGTGGCTGTTACTGAGAACATTTTCGACAGCCAGGGGCGTTTAGTAATCCCAGCCGGCAGTCGCGTTTTCGGACAAATGGAGCCAGCCCCCGGTGGATCCCGCTTTGTGGCCACCTCCATTGTCCTTGGCGGTCGCACCTATAGCCTGCGGGCTTCTTCCAGCGTCCTTCCCGACGAGAAGGATCCCCGGCAGTACACACCTAGGGCCATTGCCGAAGATGCGGCTATCGGGGCAGCCGCCGGCGTGTTGCTGGGGGCCCTCACAGGCAACCTCTCGCCAGGTAACGTTCTGGGGGGCGCGGTGGCTGGAGTGGTGGTGGGCAATGTCACCGCTCCCCAGGTAGTGGTGCTGCGTCCTGGTCAGTCTTTTTATTTGACCTTGGAAGCTCCGCTGGCTTTGTAGGATTGGTGGACGTTGCTTCATCTAGCCAGCTAGGGGATCCCTCTAGCCCAGTGGTAGGGGGAAGCTAAAGGCAGCGCAAGCCCCGGCATTTACGCCCAGCGCTCTGCCCCAATGGAGGAACCTCAGACTATGGCAGCAGAACCCAAGTCCACCCCTGCCCTGCACGTTACTGAGCACATCTTTACCGCTGGCGGAGAGCCCTTCCCCTACAAGGCCTTGGCTGGCTGGCAAAGGCTCTTCCGCCGAGAAAAGCCCGTAGCAGAGATCTTCCACGTCGCCTATTTGCAGCAGGACTCTGACCCCCAGCACCGCCCTCTTACCTTCGTTTTCAATGGAGGGCCAGGGGCCGCCTCTGCCTATCTGCACATGGGATCCCTGGGGCCAAAACGCATCCGCTTTGGGCCCAACGGCAGTCTGCCGCCCTCGCCGGTGCAACTGGTGGATAACGCCGAAAGTTGGCTGCCCTTTACCGACCTAGTTTTTGTTGATCCAGTAGGAACCGGCTTTAGCCGCGCCCTCACCGAAGACTCCCAATCCTCCAAAGCGTCCCAGGAAGCAACGGCAACCTCTGCCCCCAAGCCTGCTCCGCTGCAGGACAAGGAGGAGCCTCCCAAAGAAGCGCCCTTCTGGGATGTGGAGCGGGATCTCCAGTCCTTGGGCGAGTTTATCCAGGGCTTCCTTTCGCGCCACAAACGCTGGCTCTCTCCGATTTTTATCGCCGGTGAGAGCTACGGGGGGTTTCGGGTAGCACGCTTGGCTAAGGAGCTGCAGTCCAAGTTTGGCGTGGGCCTCTCAGGGGCGATTCTCATTTCGCCAGCGCTTGAGTTCGGGTTGCTGGAGGCCAACGACTACAACCTCAGCACCTGGGCCATGCTTTTCCCTTCCTATGTAGCCACGGCGGCCCATCATGGGCGATGTGGCTGGGGGGAGGATTTGCAGATCCTCCTGCCCAAAGCGGAAAACTTTGCCCGGCAACGTCTGTTGCCTCTTCTGGCCATGGGGGAGGCAATGCCGGAGGCAGAGCGGCAGGCTATCTACGCCGAGATGGCGGCAGGGATCGGCCTGTCGGCGGAGTATGTGGCCCACAAAGGGGGGCGGATCGACCCGGCTAGCTTTGCCCGCGAGCTGTTGCGCTCCCAGCGGCTGGTGTTGGGGCTTTACGACGCTTCTGTAACCACCGTGGATCCCTTTCCGGATCGACCTACCTTCGAGGGATCCGATCCCACCCTGGATGGGATAGATCGCCTGTTTACTGCTGCCATCAACAGTCACCTGCGGGAGACCTTGCAGGTGGAGACGGAGCTAACTTACCACCTCCTTAACCTGGAGGTGTTCAAGTCGTGGCGCTTTACTCCCAAGGGGGAGCTGAAGCAGGGCTTCATTGGCGCCATGGACGAGCTGCGCAGCAGCATGGCCCTCAACCCCCACATGCAGGTGAGCATCCATCACGGCTTTTACGATTTGGTTACGCCCTACTTTGCCTCCAACCACTTGGTGGATTTGATGAAGTTGGATCCCCGCCTCAAGGCCAACCTCCGCTTGCGCCACTACCGCGGCGGCCACATGTTTTACACCTGGGATCCCTCGCGGGCTGAGTGGTTTGCTGAGATGCGCGAGTTCTACCGCCAGGCCACCGCTAGCCTTTCAAGATAGACCGCTACCCCAGGCTTCCTACTCCCGCAGCCAACGAGTGGTGCCATCTTTTTGATCGATGAGGGTAATCCCCAAGGCCTTTAGCTGCTCTCGAATCCGATCCGCCTCGGCAAAGTTTTTTGCCCTGCGGGCTGCCGTGCGTTGGGCCACCAGCTCCTCAATCTGCGCATCTTCAAGAGGTGGAAGCTTGGCCAGTTCTCCCTTGGCAACGCCTTTCTCAGATCCCTGCGCAGTGGCAGGCTGGGTCCAGCAGAAGCCTAGGGTGGCCAGGATCTCCAGCAGAGCGGCGCCTTTTTGCCTTAGCACCTGCGGCTCCAGGTGGGTGCAGCCCTCGTGGGTCAACAGGTTGTGCTCGCGGATAAGTTCCTTGGCCAGTTCAAAAGCAAGAGCCAGTGCCCCAGGGGTGCCAAAGTCATCGTCCATGGCCTCCTGGAAGGCTTGCATGGCCTCGGCAGCAGGGGAGGCCGTCTCCCCTTGGCAGAACTGCTGGGCGCAGTGGATCCCTTTCTCGAGGGTTTCCCAGCCGCGGCTAGCCGCCTGCATTCCAGCCTCGGTGAGGTCAATCGGGTTGCGGTAGTGGGTCTGCAACAAGAACAGCCGCAGGGCCATGGGGTGGTAGAGGGCAAGGGCCTGGCGCAGGGTGGTAAAGTTGCCCAACGATTTGGACATCTTCTCGCCGTTGACATTGACAAAGCCGTTGTGCAGCCAGTACTTGGCTAGCGGCTTGCCAGTAATCGGCTCCGATTGGGCCAGCTCGTTCTCGTGGTGGGGAAAGATGAGGTCTGCACCGCCAGCGTGGATGTCGATGTGATCCCCCAGGTTTTCCCGCACCATGGCAGAGCATTCGATGTGCCACCCTGGCCGCCCCCAGCCCCAAGGGGACTCAAACCCCGGCTCCGAGGGGGGAGCCGCCTTCCAAAGGGCAAAATCCAAGGGATCCCGTTTGCCGGCTCCTTCCTCTCCTACCCGGCCACTGGCCCCTGCCTCCAGCTCCTCCAGCTTGCAACCGGAGAGCTGACCGTAATCCGGGAATTTACGGACGGCGTAGTAGACGTCATAGCCTGAGATTCTCTCCTGGCAAGCCCGCACTCGATAGGCAAAGCCCTTGAGCTCCAGGGACTGGATTAGCTCAAAGATTGCCGGCAGGGAGCGAGTTACCCGGGGGTAGAGATCGGCCCGCTTGATGTTGAGGCGATCCATGTCCTGGAAATACTCGGCGATGAAGCGTTCTGCCACCGCCTGCATCGACTCGCCCCGCTCCAGCGCCCGCTTGAGGATCTTGTCGTCCACATCGGTAAAGTTCTGCACATACTTGACCCGGTAACCGCGCCACTCTAGGTAGCGGCGCACTGTATCCCACACCACATAGGTGCGCGCATGGCCCAGGTGGCAGAGGTCGTAAACCGTAACGCCGCAGACATACATCCGCACCCAAGGCTTCTCCCCAGGGGGCGTTTCCGCGGCAGACAGGGGCTGAAATACTTCTTTGCGCCGGGCCAAGGTGTTATAGACCACTAAAGCCATGGAAAGTCCCAGTTTGTAGTTGTAGTTTCAGATACAGCAAAGTGGGCTCTGTTTCCAAGCAGCACTTTCCTCCTCCCTTGGATGAGGCTAGGCAAAATCGCAAGGGGTAGAAGGCTGGAATCATTGCAGGACAAGCATCTTAGCGGAGATTACCTGCGAAGACTTGTCTAGATTTACTAACTACGGTAACCTAACCTGAGTACAAAGCTTCGTTACATTGGCTTGAGCCTTGCCGCTTGCAAAGGCAGCTCATTGCCAGGGGCCTATTGCCTTGTTTTTGGCTTCTTCTCTTGCACTCTAGCCGTTGGTGTGAGGATGCCTCCAAAATCGACGCTCTCCAATTCCCAGAGGGAGGAGCTAGACATCCCGAGGGCTTTCTCTCCAGCCGAGGATCGGTTAGAGACCCCGCCAGCTCCGGATCCCTCTGTGGAAGGAGGCAGGGTGCTCTCCGCTCTATCCAGGCAGTGGTGGCCTGGGCTAGCCCTTTCTCTCAGCTTAGCTGGCCTGGTGTGGCTCCTGAAGCGGGAGGCGGATCCCGAGGCAGAGGCCTGGCAAGAGTCGCTGCCCAGTTCCTCTCAGGAACCAGCCTCTCCAGAGACAGGGGCTCCCTCGCGAGGGCATCCAGCCTGGGCCACCAGTCTTCTGCTGATGTTGGGCTTGGCAGGGGCTGCTAGTCTGCAGCAACGCCAGCTTTCTCGTCACCCTTGGGGAGCGAAGCTGGCCGAGCCGATCCCACCCTCCGTGTATACCCTGTCTAGTGCCCTGCAGCAGAACTACGAGCTGAAAAAAGCCCAACTGCGGCAAGCCTTCGAGGCCGGCCAGATCCCAACGGGGGAAGGGCCTAGAGGCATTCTCGAGCATGAGGTGCAACCGGGAGAGACCCTCTGGCGCTTGAGCCAGATGTACCAGCTCGATGCTGCCGCCATTACGGTCTCCAATCGCATTCAAGCGAGTACACCGCTGCAGCCAGGGCAAAAGTTGCTCATCCCCAGCCAGCCGGGGTTGATCTACACCGTCAAGCAGGGAGACACCCTGGAGGACATTGCCAACCGCTATGGGGTTCCGCAGCAGCGGATCATCGAGGCTACTCCCTTGGATCGGCCCGAGTATCTGCGCATTGGTCAACGGCTGCTCATCCCTGGCGATGTGGGCGAGCTGATCCGGCGCGAGAAGGAGATGATCGCTGCCCAGAAGGCCCGCGAAGAGAAAGCCCAGCGCCAAGCTGCAGAACAGGCTCGACTCCAAGCCGAGGAGCGACGCCGCGCCCAGCGGAGGCCGCTAGAACGTCAGGAGGGATCCTTGACCCACACGGTGGAAGCTGGTGACACCATCGAGCGGATTGCTGCTCGCTATGGGGTAACTCAGCGGTCGATCATCCAGGCCAACAACCTGCACAATCCCCATTGGCTGCGCATTGGCCAACGCCTGACGATTCCGGCCCCTGGCAGGCAGCTCCCCCTCCCCACCCCCGTGCACCCAGCCTGGCGACAGCCCCAAGCTCGGCCAGCACTGGCAGCTCCGCCTCCCGTGGCCCGCAGCAGGGGCTTCATCTGGCCAGTCCCAGGGCAGGTCACCTCTGGCTTTGGCTACCGTCGCGGTCGCTTCCACTCGGGGATCGATATTGCCGGCCCGCTAGGAACCCCGGTTGTGGCCGTTCAGGAGGGGGTTGTGATCTTTGCCGGCAATGCCGGCGATGGCTATGGCAATTACGTGGATATTCGCCATCCCAACGGGATCGTTACCCGCTACGCCCACGGTCACCAGATCTACGTGTCCAAGGGCCAGTACGTGCAGCAGGGCCAGGTGATCATGAGCCGGGGCAACACGGGCCACAGCACAGGGCCTCACCTGCACTTTGAAGTCCGCCCCGGGGGGGGCGCGCCTGTGGATCCCTTGCTTTACCTACCCTGATCCCAGCGGGGCTAGCTGAGCACAACCACTCCGGGTATAAATTGCTAGCCTAAAAGAGCAAGCTCCCAACCTCTAAGAACAGGCCGATGCAGTGGGCAAACGCACTCTCCCAGCTTCCTTCCCTGGAAGCGGCTCTGCAGCAGGTGGTGGAGGAAGCCAAGGCTAAACTTCAGGCAGCTCAGCTCAAGAGTGCCTTGACCCGGCAGGTGCAGGTGGTGGGATCCGGCAGCTTGCCAGGATTGCTCACGGGCTACCTTCCCCCCCAGCCGCTGCGGCCCAACTTAGGGATCCTGTTTGTGTCAGCAGCCTTTGCCAGCGAGTACCTTCGCGTGCTGCCCTTATTGTCTGACTTGCTCGAGGTGGACGTTTTAGTTGGCTGCTCGGGTAGCGGCATTGTTGGCGGCGGCCAGGAAATTGAAGAAGGGCCGGCGGTGTCGCTCTCTTTGGCGGTGCTGCCGGATGTGGCGTTGCACCCCTTTCATCTGCGCGGGGATCAACTGCCAGACTTGGATGCCCCGCCTTCAGCCTGGATTGAGCAGGTAGGAGTTGCGCCCCAGGCCCAGCCCCACTTCTTGCTCTTAGCCGATGGATTTTCCTCCCGCATCTCCGAGCTGGTGCAGGGTTTGGATTTTGCCTATCCCGGAGCTGTCAAGGTGGGGGGATTGGCCAGTGGTGGCCGCGGTCCTCGGGGCAATGCTTTGTTTTTGCTGGATGCACGTACCTCCACCCCCCGGCGGGAGTTGTATCGAGAAGGAACAGTGGGGCTAGCTCTCTCCGGCAACGTGGTGCTGGATGCAGTGGTAGCCCAGGGGTGCCGTCCCATTGGGGATCCCTTGCGCGTTACCGAAGCAGAGGGCAACGTCATCCTCAGCTTGGAGGGGCGACCTCCCCTAGTGATTCTGCAGGATTTGGTAGAACGGCTGAGCCCAGCGGATCGCCAGTTGGCTCGCCACGCTCTCTTCATTGGCCTGCTGATGGATGAGTTTAAGTTGGATCCGACGCCGGGGGATTTTCTCATTCGCGTGATTCTCGGCGTGGATCCGCGGGTGGGAGCCATAGCCATTGGGGATCGGGTGCGCTCCGGCCAGACCGTGCAGTTTCATCTGCGAGATGCCCAGACCTCGGCAGAGGACTTGCGGTCGGCTCTCAGGCGCTATTGCCTTGAGCGCAACTTGGGGCAAGACTCTGCCCTAAGCCCGCAGCCCTGGGGGGCGCTGATGTTCGCCTGTTTGGGGCGAGGCAAGGGGCTGTATGGCGTCCCCAACTTTGACTCGCAGCAGTTTCGAGAAATCCTGGGAGAAGTGCCGCTAGGAGGCTTTTTTTGCAGTGGGGAGATTGGCCCCGTAGGGGGATCCACCTTCTTACACGGCTACACCTCCTGCTTCGGCATTTTCCGGCCCGCCCGCTAGCTTGTCTCCAGGTGCCCACCAACCGGAGGCTAGAGGCAGCACAGCACTTCTATTGGGTTGAAAAGCTCTGGCCTCTAGCCGTGCTTGCCGGCTGCAATGGCCGTAGAATGCCAGTAAACTTTGAGTTGTAAAGCTTCGATTCTTTGTTAGCGACTTTAACAAAACGTTTTATCCGCAGTTCGGGCTGCAATCCTCTATGGCTCGCATACTCATCATTGAGGACGATCCTTCAGTCCTAGATATTCTGCGTATCAATCTGGAGTTGGCGGGCTACGAAGTTGTCAAGGCTACGGATGGGGTTCGGGGTCAGGCGCTGGCTTTGCAAACTCTCCCCGATCTCATCATTCTCGACCTGATGCTACCCCAAGTAGATGGACTGACGGTTTGCCAACGGCTGCGGCGGGAGGAGCGCACCAGCGATATTCCCATTTTGATGCTGACTGCCCTTGGCCAGACTCGGGACAAGATCGAGGGCTTCAACGCCGGTGCCGACGACTACCTGACCAAGCCCTTTGAGGTACAGGAGCTGCTGGTGCGGGTACGGGCTCTGTTGCGCCGCGCCGACCGGATCCCGCAAACGGCCAAGCACGGCGAGATCCTCACCTATGGCCCCCTGACGTTGGTGCCGGAGCGGTTTGAGGCGGTGTGGTTTGGCAAAACCGTTAAGCTCACCCACCTCGAATTTGACCTGCTCCACTGCCTCTTGCAGCGCCACGGCCAGACAGTCTCCCCCAGCGAAATCCTCAAGGAGGTATGGGGCTACGATCCCGACGACGACATTGAAACCATCCGTGTCCATATCCGCCACCTGCGCACCAAGCTGGAGCCGGATCCCCGCCACCCCCAGTACATCAAAACTGTCTATGGCGCAGGCTATTGCCTGGAGTTGCCCAACATCGCTGAGCCCCTTCCGCCTCAGCCGGAGCTGGCAAAAGACTCCCCCTCCACGTGAAAACCCCCTGCAGGAGCAGAGGGTAGGCAAGCGCTGCTTGACCCGCCAATGAAAATCATTAGCTTACTCACGGATTTTGGTCTTCAGGATCCCTACGTGGGCATTCTCAAGGGGGTGATTTGGGGGATTGCACCCCAGGTGCAGTTTATCGACCTCAGCCACGAAATCCCGCCCCAGGACGTGGCAGCAGCCCGTTTTGCCCTGATGACGGCTTACCCCTATCTGCCTCCAGGCAGCATTCACCTGGCGGTCGTGGATCCGGGGGTGGGAACTCGGCGGCGGGCAGTGGCCATCCAAACCCAGACTGGCTACCTGGTGGGCCCCGACAATGGCCTTTTTAGCGGCATTTTGGAGCAATCTCCGCCTCTAGCTGCTGTGGAACTCACCCGGTCTCAGTACTGGCGCACTCCCTCTCCCAGCCGCACCTTCCACGGGCGGGACATTTTTGCCCCTGTGGCTGCCCATCTGGCCAACGGGATCCCCTTGGCAGAGCTGGGGGATCCTCTAGACGTGGCCGAGCTGGTTCGCTGGAGCTGGCCGCCACCGCAGCTGGAGAACAATGGCTGCCGGGGGGTCATCCAGGCTATCGACCACTTTGGCAATGGCATCACCAACCTGCCGGGTCAGTGGGTGGAGGGACGGCACTGGAGAGCCTGGATCAAAGGCATCGCCATCCGCTCTGCCACCACCTTTGCCGAGGGAAGCGAAGGCGAGCTACTGGCTTTGGTGGGCAGCGCCGGCTGGGTGGAGATTGTGCAAAACCAAGGCAACGCCAGCCGCAGCGTCGACTTCAAGGTAGGGGAGGAAGTGCGCTTGGAGTGGCTTGGCTAGCTTCCTCGCCGTCAGCTTCCCGAGGGAGGGGAGACTAGGCAGGTTGGCTTTCGACCGTCCCGGCCTCTGGCGCAGTTGCTCCCCCTTGAACTTTGACAGCCTGAGCGGCTTCGGCCTTGGGCAGGGTGAGGGTGAGAAGGTGTAGGCTTCGCCGCTCTCCCAAACTTGCAGCGGCGTGGGGAAGGGACTGCGGGGACACTCTCTGGAGCACGCGCACCTCAACCTCCTTGCGTAAGCTGAACAAGCGCTCGGATCCCGCTTCTTCAAGAGCGTCGTTTTGGGAAGGAGGGCAAGCCGATCCCCGAAGGAAGGGATCCCCTTACCTCCCTGACTGTAAAATCTGCCGCAAGCGCTCCAAGGCCCGTTGGTTCTCCTCGGAACTGCCCACTGTCAGGCGTAGCCCGCCGCCGCTACAGCGCACACAGGTTCCTAGCTCCTGCCAGGCCCGCTGCAACTCTTGGGGGTCCCAGCCGGCTACCCGAAAGTAGAGAAAGTTGGCTTGGCTAGGCCACACCCGCACCCCCGGCAGCTCTTGCAAGGCATGGTAAAGGGCTTCCCGCTCCTGACGAATGAGGGCCACATCGGCCAAAAGCTCGTCGGCATGCTCTAAGGCAAGCTGGGCGGCCCACTGGGAAATGGCTGAGAGGTTGTAGGGTAGGCGGATGGCCTCTAGCACCTGGATGAGCTGAGGATGGCCAATGGCATAGCCCACTCGGTGAGCTGCCAGGCGAAAGGCTTTGGAGAAGGTGCGTAGGATAACCCAGTTGGGGTGCTCTGCCAACTTGGGCAAGGCTGTGTGCTGGCTGAACTCGAAATAGGCTTCATCCAGGATGACCAGGACTTCCTCGGGTAGCCCCTCCACCCACTCCCACTCAGCCGCCGTTAGACCATTGCCGGTGGGCGAATTGGGATCCACCAAACACACCACCCGCACCTGCTGCCCTGTCATAGCCTCTTGGCACTGCTTTAGATCTAGGGCAAAGGTCTCGGGGTGGCGGGGCACGCGCACCACCGGGATCCCCAGGCTCTCCGCCAGGATGGCGTACATGGAGAAGGTGGGCTCTGGCACCAAAATGCCGCCCCTGTCGCCCAGGCAGGTGGCAATCAAGAGGGATCGGATGAGCTCGTCGGAGCCGTTGCCCACGCTAATCTGTTCAGGAGCCGCCCCTGCATAGGCTGCAATGGCCTGCTTGAGGCGCCGATGCTGGGCATCGGGATAGCGGTTGCTCAGGATCTCCTCTTCCCAGAGGAGAGAGAGCTTCTGCTTAAAGCCCACCGGCCAATCCCAAGGAAACTCGTTGGCATCCAGCTTGTCGGCCGTCAAGGGCGGCACAGCAGCGTAGGGCTGCAGCTGAAGCAAATCTGGGCGCAGATACCGCAAGGCACATCTCCCTGACGGGACAGGGTTGGTAGCAGGGCTGACCTCCTTGCCAAAGTAGGCTAGAGTGTTCCCAATGGGTACGGGGCTGACGGGGCTCGAACCCGCAACTTCCGCCGTGACAGGGCGGTGCTCTAACCAATTGAACTACAGCCCCAGGAGCTGCGAATACTCATTCTGAACCTAAGTAAGGGTGGTTGTCAATCATGGTACCTAGTCTGGCGGCCCAGGCCGCAACCCTGGTGGAGGAAGCCCCGCAGAACGGGATCCCGGCCGCAGCGATGCAGCAGGTAACGGCAGTGCTTACCCAGGTGGCCCAGCATCTGGATCACCTGCAGTACACCATCCTGCGCTACCCCGATGGCGGTTGGCTAACGGCACGAGTGGAGGAAAACTCTCCAGGAAGGGAGCCCATCAGCCATCTTTGGATCCCAGCTTTTGGCCATCTAGAAGATGCCCAGGCGACGCTGGCAGAGCTGCGGGAGCAGGCACCGGAGCTGGAGACAGCCTCTTTCAAGGTTTTGGAGCTGTTGTTGCTGTCCCTGGGGTTTTCCCACGCCGAGGGCATTGTCTTTTATGACCAAGCGGGGGATCGGCGGCAAGGGAAAGCCGTCAATTGCCGGCTTTTAACAGAACAGATCAACCAGGCCCTGCGCCAAGTCATTCCTCCCCCTCTTGCCTGAGGCAGAACGTCAGTTCAAGATGGCTCCCTGGCGGCGGGCAAACTTACGCAACTTCTCATCCATTTGGGCTCCCCGCAGATCGGCTTTGGAGAAGTTGGTGAAGCGCTTGTCCTTTTCCTCAGACTGATGCAGCAGCGAGGCCCTGCTGCCTACAGACCAGAGCACGGAGCTGGCCACCGCCGCCGCGATCCCGGCTGATCCCAAGGCGTAAGCCACGTTGCGCGTGGTGAGATGGACAAGCAAAAACCCCAGGCCCGCCGATCCCAGGAGTCCTCCCAGGCCTGCTAGGATCCCGCCCAGGGTCTTGGCCGAGCCAAGAAGCCGGCTCAAAAAGCGCAGCCAGCGGGGCTGAGGGGTGTTGAAGCGAACCCCCCGCAGATCGGCTCCCTGCAGGTTGGCTCCCGAGAAATCGGCCCCCCGCAGATCGGCGCGGCGCAAATCGTAGCCGGCCAAGTTCCGGTTAGCAAAGGACTTGCCCCGCAGATCCGCTCCAGCCAAAGACGGGATCCGCGGAGGGGTAGCCGGCTTCATGCGCCCGCTGCCGGCAATGCGGCTAGTCAGACCCACGTGGGTAGAGCCGGTAGGAATGGATCCTGGAGGCAGTAGGCCCCCCGCTTCGGGCTGAGGGAGTGGCTTAGGCGAAAACCCATCGGTTCGAGGTAGAGGAGGAGAGGTTAAAGGTCGCCTGGCCCAATGGTTTGAGATCAGCGAGGGGCTGGAAGGGGCAGCCAGGGGAGAGTTGGGCAAGAGGATTGGCTGGGGGGTGGAGCCGATTCCTTGTAGAGCCCGCAGCACCTCGGTAGCCGTGGCAAAGCGCTGGCTGATGGCCGGTTGCAGCATACGGCGCAAAATGGCGTCGAACTCAGGGCTGAGCTGCAGGCGATCCGACCAATCCCACTGGCCTGTGTTGTGGTTGTAGAACTTGGCCGGCGACTCCAGCGTCATCAAATTGAGGCAGGTAGCAGCCAGCGCGTAGAGATCGCTGGCGGGGCCTACCGCCTGGCCAGACATCTGCTCCGGCGGAGAAAAGCCCAGGGAGCGGATGGCCGTTCCCTCCTCCGAGACATTGTGGCCCGGCCCGAGCTGCTTCACGGCCCCAAAGTCAATCAGCACCAGGCGGCCATCTTCCTTGCGGCGAATGAGGTTGGCCGGCTTGATATCGCGGTGGACAGTGTTGTGGCTGTGGACATAGCTGAGGATGAGCAGCACCTCCTGCATCACGTGCCGGGCTTGTTCTTCGGAAAAAGGCCCGTTGCGCCGCACCTCCTGGGCAAGGGTGATTCCCTCGATAAACTCCTGCACCAAGTAAAACTTGCCGCCTTCCTGGAAGTGGGCATAGAGCTTGGGGATTTGCGAATGCTCCCCCAGGCGCTCCAACACCTCGGCTTCGCGGTTAAACAGCTCCTCCGCCCGCTTGGCCAGTTGGGGCGAATTTTCCACTGGGCGCAACTGCTTGATCACCCGCCAGGGCTTGGAGGGCATGTCCTCATCTCGAGCTAAGAAAGTAGCGCCAAATCCCCCCTGTCCCAAGCGCTTGAAGGCCCGGTAGCGATTGCGCACCAGCAGCGGCTGTCCACAGGCAGCACAGGTGGAGGCATCCGGCGGATTTTCTGGCTGCGGACAGTTGGGGTTGAGGCAGTAGCAGCTCAACATTTAGCGCGCTACCGGCTAACGCCTAGAGAACCAAGAGAGGAAAGCTAGGTAGGCAAGCGCGTTTAGGCTAGACCCAAGAGAAATCTGGCGCATCTAGCTCAACTAGGCTGATTCTATGCGTTTGCCTACTTGCGGTCCATCGGCGAAATCGCTTAGATTTTGCTGCTTTCAACTGCCCCAGAGCTAGAAAACCTAGAATGGAGAATATTGATCAATGCAGTCACCCTTTGCCTTGGCCATGTCTTCGTCCTTCTCCGGAGCTGCCATCCGGCAGGCTTTTCTAGATTTCTATGCCCAGCGGGGCCATCAGGTGTTGCCCAGCGCCTCCTTGGTGCCGGAGGATCCGACGGTGCTGCTAACCATTGCCGGCATGCTGCCCTTCAAGCCCATCTTCCTAGGGCATCAGGATCCGCCCTACCCGCGGGTGACAACTGCCCAGAAATGCGTGCGCACCAACGACATCGAGAACGTGGGACGGACAGCCCGCCACCACACCTTTTTTGAGATGCTGGGCAACTTTAGCTTCGGCGACTACTTCAAAAAAGAGGCCATCACCTGGGCTTGGGAACTGGTGACAGAAGTGTTTGGCCTGCCGCCGGAGCGCCTAGTGGTGAGCGTCTTCCGGGAGGATGAGGAGTCCTTTGCCCTCTGGCGCGATGAGATAGGGATCCCGCCCCAACGCATCCAGCGCAGGGGGGAGGAAGACAACTTCTGGGCTGCCGGCCCCACTGGCCCCTGCGGCCCTTGCTCGGAGATCTACTACGACTTCAAGCCAGAGCTGGGGGATGAGCAGATCGACCTGGGGGATGACTCCCGCTTTCTCGAGATCTACAACCTCGTGTTCATGGAGCTCAACCGGGACAGCGAGGGCCACCTTACCCCCTTGGCCAAGCAAAACATTGACACGGGCCTAGGGCTGGAGCGTCTGGCTCGGGTGCTCCAGGGAGTCCCCAACAACTATGAGACGGATTTGCTCTTCCCCATTGTGCAGAAGGCGGCCGAGATCGCCCAGGTGGACTACTTCCAGGCCAGCCCCGAGCAGAAAGTCTCCCTTAGGATTATCGGGGATCACGCGCGGGCGGTGATGCACCTAATTGCCGATGGGGTGATCCCCTCCAACGTGGAGCGGGGCTATGTGCTGCGGCGGCTGATCCGGCGGATGGTGCGCCACGGGCGCCTCTTAGGGATTGGCGAGCCCTTTACCCTGCCGGTGGTGGAGACGGCCATCCAGTTGGCGGAGGCTGCCTATCCTGAGGTGCGGGAGCGGGAGGCGGTGATCAAAGCCGAGCTGCAGCGGGAAGAGGAGCAGTTCCTCAAGACTCTGGAGCGGGGGGAACGGCTGCTGTTTGATCTGTTTGCAGACGTTACAGCCAGTGGCGCGCCAAAGCAGATCTCTGGGGCCGACGCCTTCAAGCTCTTTGACACCTACGGCTTCCCGTTGGAGCTAACCCAAGAAATTGCCCAGGAGCACGGCTTCAGTGTGGATCTGCAGGGCTTTGAGCAGGAGATGGAAAAACAGCGGCAGCGGGCCCGCGCCGCCCACCAAACCCTTGACGTCATGGCCCAGGGATCCCTGGACGAGCTGGCCGAGTTTTTAATCGAGACGGAGTTTCTTGGCTACAGCCAGTCCTCTGCCCGCGGCGTGGTCGAAGCCCTGCTGGTGGAGGGGAAATCCGTGCCCCAAGTGGAGGCGGGGCAAGTGGTGCAGGTGGTTTTGGATCGCACACCTTTTTATGCCGAATCCGGGGGCCAGATTGGGGATCGCGGCTACCTGGCTGGGGACGGAGTATGGGTGCGGGTGGAGGATGTGCAGAAGCGAGGAGATCTGTTTGTCCACTTTGGCCAGGTGGAACGGGGGATCCTGCGGGTGGGGGATCCCGTGCAGGCCCAAATTGACCTGGCCTGTCGGCGGCGCGCCCAGGCCCACCACAGCGCCACTCACCTACTGCAGGCAGCCCTGAAGAAGGTGGTTGATCCCTCTATTAGCCAAGCCGGATCCCTGGTGGCTTTTGACCGGCTGCGTTTCGACTTTACCCTCTCGCGTCCCCTTACTCCCGAAGAGCTGCAGCAAGTTGAGGATCTGGTCAACACCTGGATTGCCGAGGCCCATCCAGCTCAGGTAGCCATCCTGCCCCTGGCAGAGGCCAAAGCCAGAGGGGCAATCGCCATGTTTGGGGAAAAATACGGCGCCGAGGTGCGGGTGGTCGACTTTCCGGGGGTGTCGATGGAGCTCTGTGGCGGCACCCACGTCAGCAACACCGCCGAGATTGGCCTATTTAAGATCATCTCTGAGACGGGCATAGCTGCCGGGATCCGCCGCATCGAGGCTGTAGCCGGGCCGGCGGTGCTGGAGTACTTGAACGAGCGCGACAGGGTGGTGCGGGAGCTGAGCGCCCAGTTCAAGGCCAAGCCCCAGGAGATCCCAGAGCGCGTTGCCGCTTTGCAGGCGGAGCTAAAGGCCGCCCAGAAGGCCCTTGAGGAGGCCCGCAGCCAGCTGGCCTTGCTCCAGGCAGAGCAGCTCTTGCCCCAGGCTGTAGCCGTGGGCCCTCTGCAGATCTTGGTGGCGGAACTGGGAGCCACTCCCCCGGAGGCGCTGAAAACCGCCGCCGAACACCTACTCCACAAGCTGGGGGAAGGGGCAGTGGTGCTGGGATCGGTGCCCGAAGCGGGCAAGGTAAGCTTTGTAGCGGCTTTTAGCCCGGCTGTCCAGAAACTTGGCCTGAAGGCGGGCTCCTTTATCGGCGAGATTGCCAAGCTCACCGGCGGCGGTGGCGGGGGGCGGCCCAACCTAGCTCAGGCTGGCGGCAAACAGCCGGAGAAACTGGCGCAAGCTCTCCAAGCGGCTCAAGAGCGGCTGCAGGCAGAGCTGTCTTCAAGCTTGGGCAGTTAGGAGCTGCCGCCCTGCCATAATGAAAGCCGGGAATTCTCCGCGCCAGCCATGTCCACTGCCATCGATCTCAGCCAAAAGCGCATCTTGCTGACCGGAGGGAGTGGCTTTTTGGGCAAACATGTCCTGCAACAGTTGTACCTCCTGGGCGTCAAGCCGGAGCAGGTGCGGATCCCACGCTCCCGCACCCAGGATCTACGCCGCTGGGAAGTTTGCCAAGAGGTGGTGCAGGGACAGGATATCGTCATCCACCTGGCGGCCCACGTGGGCGGCATCGGCCTCAACCAGGCCAAGCCAGCAGAACTCTTCTACGACAACCTGATCATGGGATCCCAGCTTATCCATGCTGCCTACCTGGCGGGCGTGGAGAAGTTTGTCTGCGTGGGCACCATCTGTGCCTACCCCAAGTTCACTCCTGTCCCCTTCAAAGAAGAGGATCTCTGGAACGGCTACCCGGAGGAGACCAACGCCCCCTACGGCATTGCCAAGAAAGCCCTGCTGGTGCAACTGCAGGCCTACCGGCAGCAGTACGGCTTCAACGGCATCTACCTCCTGCCGGTCAACCTCTACGGCCCCATGGACAACTTCGATCCCGAAACTTCCCACGTCATCCCCGCTTTAATCCGCAAGGTGCATGAAGCCCAGCAGCGGGGCCAGAACTACGTGGAGGTGTGGGGAGATGGCAGCCCCACGCGCGAGTTTTTCTACGCCGAAGACGCAGCTCGGGGGATCCTTCTAGCCACCCAGCTCTACAACAGCCCCGAGCCCCTGAATTTGGGCACCGGCGAAGAGATCTCCATTCGGGATCTGATTGCCCTCATCTGCGAGCTGATGGGGTTTCAGGGAGAGATTCGCTGGCGAACTGACAAGCCCAATGGCCAGCCCCGCCGCTGCTTAGATGTCTCCAAGGCCCGCGAGAAGATTGGTTTTGTGGCCAAGGTGGGGTTGCGGGAAGGGCTGCAGCGCACCATCGACTGGTACCGCCGTCACGCCTCCCAGGGAGCAACCTAGGCAATGGGCTGGCTCTCCAGCCGTCCATCCTCCATGTGCAGCACCCGGTCAGCAATGTCAAGGATGCGGTTGTCGTGGGTTACCAGCAGGATGGTGCAACCTTGCTCCCGCGCCAACTTCTCCATCAGGGTCACCACCTCGCGGCCCGACCTGCTATCGAGGGAGGCCGTCGGCTCATCCGCTAGCACCAACTTGGGGTGGCTGACGAGGGCGCGGGCAATCGCCACTCGCTGCTTTTGACCCCCTGAAAGCTGTTCCGGGTAGTAGTGGACGCGATCCCCAAGACCCACCGCTGCCAGCATTGTTTCTGCCCGCCGTTGGCTCTCCTGGGGAGACAGGCCGTTGTGCAGCTCTAGGGCCATGCGCACATTCTGGGCTGACGTCAGGGATCGCAGCAGGTTGTGAGCCTGGAAAATATAGCCAATTTTGCGGCGAACCTGGACGAGGGTGCTGGGCTTGGCTCCTCGCAGCTCCTGCCCCAACACCTGCAGGCTGCCCTCTTGCACCGAGCGCAAGGCTCCTAGGAGAGTGAGCAGCGTGGTCTTACCCGAGCCAGAGGGTCCAGTCAACAGCACAATCTCCCCCGGGTGCAGGACAAAGTTGATGTCAAAAAGGACTTGCCGGCGCAGGGATCCCTCACCGAAATAGTGATTTAGCCCTTCGACTTTGACCACGGGCTCAGCGGTATTTTGAGTGAAGGTAGGGGCAGTTTGATTGAGAAGGGAAGTCAGCATAGGAAGCTCAGAATCTCAAGTTACTAACTAAGGAAGCCACCATTCTGGATTCCTGCTTCAGCAGTTAGAAAATGTCGGCAGGATCAGCAGCCCGCAGCCGCCGCACAGCAATGGCTCCTGAGATAAAGCACATACTCACCGTTAGCCCCAGGACCAACATCGCTCGGTTAAAGGTCATGGCAATGGGCAATAGGGTAGCATTGGCCGTCAAATCGTAAAGCAAAACAGCCAAGGCAAAGGCGGGAATGTAGCCCAAAACAGCCAGCAAAAGGGCCTCCTGAAGCACCACCCCCAACAGGTAGGTGTCAGTGTAGCCCATGGCTTTGAGGGTGGCATACTCCGCTAGGTGATCAGATACATCGGTGTAGAGAATCTGATAGACAATCACAATGCCGACGATAAAGCCCATAGCCACCCCCAGGCCGAAAATAAAGCCGATGGCCGTGCCTTCCTCCCAATAGCTCCGCTCCATGTCAATGAACTCTGCCCGCGAGAGTACTCGCACGTCCTCGGGCAGCAGAGCCCGCATCTGATCCAGCAGCGGCTTGGGATCTACCCCTGGCTGGAGTTGCACCACGCCAATATCCACCAGGCCAGGCTCGCGCTGAGGAAAAATCCGCAGGAAATTGAGGTCACTGGTAAGGATGGTGCCATCGGCGCCAAAGGTAGCCCCCATCTCAAACAACCCCCCTACCCGCACCCGGCGGTTGCCCACTTCGGTAACGACTTCTTGTCCAGCCTCAAACCATTGGGCAATTGGACCAAACTCGCTGCGGGAGCGGCGGTCAAAGAGCACTACGTCAGCTTTTTTAATCTCCTCCAGCTCGTCGGGGGTTAGCCCTGGCAAATCCACAAGGTCGGCAGAGGGATCCACCCCCACGACAAAAATGCTGCGAGTGCGACGGGTCTCAGGGTTTTTCCAGAGGGCAAAGCTCAAATACACAGGCGAGACAGCTCGCACTCCCTCAAAGCCCAACGCCTGATAGAGCCGCCGCTGCGAAAAGGTGTTCATGGCAATAAGGGCGTTGGACTGGGGACTGACCAGGAAGATCTCCCCTTTGAGGGCAACATGGAAGCGGATGGCACTCTCCAGCAAGCTGTCCTGGAAGCCCAGCTGCATGAACATGAGGATGCAGGCAAAGGTAATGCCTGCTAAAGCCACCAGCAGGCGGATCTTCTCCCGCATCAACTGCAGCCAGGCTAGGGGAATGCGGCGCCCAATAAAGCTGAACAGGCTGGACATCGCCCCCTCTACTCCTCAGCATCAATGGCCACGTTCACCTGCAGGTTGGTCAGGCCGGCCACGCGGGCACTGCTTTCTGGATCCAGGCGGATGTACACTTCCACCACCCGCGCATCTACGTCAGCAGCAGGGTCAGTGTTGAGCACGTCTTTCTTGCCAATTTGCAAGCCTACCCGCTCCACTCGGCCCTGTAGGGTTTCTGGCAGCACGCGGTTGCTGATGGTAGCTCGTTGTCCTGGTCGCACCCGCAGGATGTCGGTTTCGTAAACTTCGGCCACCACCATCATCTGGTCGGTGTTGCCCAGCTCGAGAATCCCTTGGTTAGCAGCGATCACTTCCCCCGGCCGAGTGTGGATTTTCAGCACCTGGCCAGCCCGGGGGGCACGGATGAGGGTGCGCTCCAAGCGGGCTTCCGCCAGTTCCAGGTTGCGGGCCAAAGACTGCAGCTGCACCTGCGCCTGGGCCCGTCTCAACGCCGCTTCAGCAGCTTGCACTTGGGCCTGGGCATTGCGCAGATCCCGCTCGCGGGCAAGGCGCAGTTGGTTGAGGGTGGCCTCGGCAGCTTGTAAGTCCTCCTGGCGCTGTCGCACCACCAGAGCCTTTTGATCGAGTTCCTGCTGCGAAATAGCTCCCTCCTGCCAGAGAGCCTGAAAGCGAGCCAGATTGGCCTCAGCATCGGCTAGCTCCGCCCGAATGCGCTCCACCACGGCTTCCTGGGAGCGGATCTGCAACTGTTGGGGCTCGTCCAGCCGGCTAAGGCGAGTGCGTGCTTCTTCAATTTGAGCCTGGCCAAAGCGGGTCTCAGCCTCTAGACGGGCACGGGCCTCTTGCAGTTGGGCGGCAGCGTACTCCCTCTCCGCTAGGCGCTCGCTGTAGCTTTCCAGACGGGCCAATACCTGCCCCGCCACCACCCGCTCCCCTTCGGCTACCAACAGCTCCCCCAGTCGTTCGCCAGGAGGGCCAGCAACACGGATAACGCTCCCCTCCGGCTCCAGACGGCCCAGAGCCCCGACCGAGGTAGCCAACGGCGTTGCCCCGCCTGCTGCCGGAGTTTCGGCTGGCGGCGGCGTTGCTCCTTGGGTAGCTCCTTGTTGGCTCAACCCTAAGGTAGCTAGCGCTGCCCAGCCAACCAGCCCAGCTCCTGGCAGTAACCACAGCAGTTGGGGTCTCATTTTGCCGTCAACTTCAAGCCTACAGCTACCCCTTTATTAAGAAGCTTAAAGCTTTGTGGAAAAGAGTGTCAAGTTCGAAATTGCACTTTAAGCAGCTCTTTTTCCTTAGGCTTTGCTTCCCTGCTGCAGAAGGCGAAAAACTGCTGATATGATCTGCCTTGCAGCAGCTTTGGTTTTAGGTGTGTGCGAGGAGTGAGGCAACGTTGCAATGGTGGAGACAGCGGGGGGAGAAGATCCCGGCATTTCGGTGCAGGCTCCGTCTTCATCTCTACTTGGGCAAAGCTTGGAGCTGTCGAACTCCTCCCTTTCGGCCTATCACTTTGTTGGAATTGGGGGGGTCGGCATGTCTGCTTTGGCCTATATTTTGGCGAAGAAAGGGTTTCGCGTTTCGGGGTCCGATATTGTTGCCAATAACCGCACTCGCCGCTTAGAGGCGTTGGGGGTGCGCGTTATTCAAGGTCACACGGCAGAGGGGTTGATTGGGAATCCCCAGGTGGTCTACTCCAGCGCCATTCGCCCCACCAACCCGGAATTAGCGGCGGCTCTAAACAAGGGACTAAAGGTTTGGCACCGAGCCGATTTACTAGCGGCTTTGTTGAACCATCGCCCCAGCATCGGCGTGGCGGGCACTCACGGCAAAACCACCACCAGCAGCATGATTGGCTACATGCTGCTTGCTGCGGGCTGGGATCCCACCCTAATCATAGGCGGGGAGATGGAGGCGTGGGACGGCAACGCTCGCCTAGGCCAGGGAGAATACCTGGTGGCGGAGGTGGATGAGTCAGACGGATCGCTGGTGCGTCTCTATCCCAAAATTGGCGTGATCACCAATGTTGAGCTAGACCACCCAGATCACTATGCCAATCTGGAGCAGGTCATCCGGGCCTTTCAGCAGTATGGGCAGCAGAGCCAAACCCTAGTGGCCTGCCTGGATTGCCCCAACGTGGCCACCCACCTCAAGGTGGACGTGGGCTACAGCCTGGCCGGACATCCCCAAGCCCAGTACCAAGCGCGGCAGATTGTCTACAAGGGCAATTCCACTGCCGCCGAGATCTGGGAAAGGGGATCCCTGCTGGGTCAGCTACGGCTGCAAGTGCCGGGATCCCACAACCTCAGCAATGCTCTAGCAGCGGTTGCCGTTGGGCGCCAGTTGGGCTTGGAGTTTCCGGTAATTGCCTCTGCCCTGGCCGAGTTTCGAGGGGTGCAGCGCCGCTTTGAGGCCAAAGGGGAGGTGGGCGGGGTTACCTTTATCGATGACTATGCTCACCATCCCAGCGAGATTCGCGCTACGCTGCAGGCAGCACGGCTACAACAGCGGCGCGTGGTGGCAGTATTTCAGCCCCATCGCCATAGCCGCTTGGCCGCCCTGTTTCAGGATTTTGCCTGCTGCTTTGAGAATGCAGATGTGGTGGTGATTGTGCCCACCTACGGGGCAGGAGAGCCAGCGTCGGAGCATTCTGACAGCTTGCGGCTGGCCGTGGCGGTGGCGGAACACCATCCCCAGGTGCGCTATGTGTCTTCTTTAGCGCAACTGCCGCAGGTGTTGACCTCCATTTTGCAAGCTGGGGATCTCGCTATCTTTCTGGGTGCAGGCGACCTCAATCAGCAGATAGCGGCTACGATGCGGGCATATGCAGCCCAAGTGGGGGAACAGCTCCAGACTCCTCCGGAGGGAGAATAGCCTGGGCAAAGAACCCACGCTTTCAACATGGCTGCTTCTGAGGTATCAACACTATGACGAACTATGACGACAGCTCCGCTGGTGCCTCAGCAGAACAGGTCCTGTGGGCCCGATGCCGCAGGCCATGCTGGTAACGAGGAGCTTCTTCCTGCTGGGCAAGAAGCGCTGCTGTCTGGACGGATTCGCCCAGGGATCCCCTTGGCCCCTCTGACCACTTTGCGGGTGGGGGGCAGGGCGGAGTGGTATTGTGAGCCCGGCAGCAACCCGGAGCTGCGGCAGTGTTTGGCTTGGGCGCGGGCAGAAGGGATCCCTGCCACTCTAGTGGGGGCAGGCAGCAATTTGCTCATCAGTGACGCCGGTTTGCCGGGGCTAGTGATCCACACCCGGCGTTTGCGCGGGCTGCAACTGCTGGAGGGGGGGAGGATCTGGGCCGCTGCCGGAGAACCTTTGGTCAACCTGGCGCGGGCGGCTGCCAAGCAAGGCTGGAGTGGACTGGAGTGGGCGATTGGGATCCCGGGCACGCTGGGGGGAGCAGTGGTGATGAATGCTGGCGCCCACGGGCATGCCATAGCGGACGTGGTGGTGGAGGTGCAGATTTTGGATGAAGAGCAAGAGCCCTGCCGCTTGAAACCCGCCGACCTGCAATTTGGCTACCGCCGCTCGCGGCTGCAGGACTTGCCCTGGACGGTTATAGGGGCAACATTGCAGTTGATCCCGGGCCAAGATCCAGCCCAGGTGCAGTGGGAAACCCAGCGCCACCTCAACCAGCGCCTAAGCTCTCAGCCCTATCATCTGCCCAGTTGTGGCAGCGTCTTTCGCAACCCCGAAACCTATCCCGCTGGCTGGTTAATTGAGCAAGTGGGTCTAAAGGGCTACCGAATCGGCGGAGCCCAAATCTCCGAGCGCCATGCCAACTTCATCGTCAATTGTGGCCAGGCCAGCGCCAATGACATCTACCGCCTAATTCGTCTGGCCCAGGAAAAAGTCTATCAACAATGGTCGATCCTGCTGGAGCCAGAAGTGCGCATTCTGGGATCTTTTATAGCTAATTCTTGATGATTTTTATGGCTCTGACTTAAGCTGCTCTTGTTTGGCTTTGCGGCGGCTCATGGGCTAGGGTATGGCTACTTTGTGTCGCTTCATTCCTCTAGAGCCTTCGTAACTGCGGTTACCCCAAAACCAGTAAAATACCACCCCGGAGCTTCTTCCCCATCGGCTCTGTCTTCAACGTTGCACTTCAGGCTTCTTCATGAAAACCCCGATACAATGCCTAGCCCTACACTTGGGAGAATGGCACGGCCTCTTTTTTGACTATCGACCTACTGCCCACGGTGGTTGGGAGCTAGTAGGCCAAAAGCGCAGCCTCATTACCTTTGAGGCTTTGGAGTTGGGCGCGATCCGCCAAACCAATGCCTACTACCCCCTGGAGGGATCCCCTAACCCAACAAGCCGCCAGAGCTGGGTTTACCGAGATTTCTCGCCCGGACTGCGCTTTTTCCCCGATGGATCTTTTTCTAACGGGCGGCTGCAACTAGCGCCGTTTAGCGACTTTGCCGTTGAGCAAGGCTTTCTCTGGGGAGATCGCAAGGCGCGGGTGGTGCAACAGTGGGACGCCCAGGGCTGCCTGGCGCGGGTGACCGTCATCTTAGAGCGGCGCGGCCAACCTTTGGATCCCGTTGCAGACTGTTCACTCCTGAGCAAAGAGCGACTGAGGGCCTGCCTCCAGGGGAGATGGCGGGGGATCGCCCAGAGCTTTGCGGTTGCCGAGGGCCGGTTTGCCCAAACCGAGGTGGACTGCTCGGGGGCAGAGTGGTTGAGCAACTGGGATCCCTTGCCGGGAGGGCTGTGGATTGGCGGGCCGGATCCCTTGCCCATCCCTACCGCCCACCGGGATCGCAGCTTTTCGGTGAGCCTGAGCTGGTTTCCGCAGTCGGAAGACTGCCATTGTCTCTTGCGTTTGATCCGGGACTACGATGCCCGCGGTGCTTGGCAGCGGGTTACGCTGATCCGGGCGCAGAGGGATCCCGTTTGAGAAAGGCGCAAACCTGGGCAAACACGGTCTCCCGCTCGCAGTCCAAAGTGAGAACGTGGTCGGAGCGCTCCAGCCACTGCAGGCTCTTCTCTGCGGATCCCAGTTCCCGATACAGCCACACCGCTTGGTCGGGATCCACCACCGTATCTTGGCGCGGTTGCAGGATGAGGGTGGGCACTTGAATGCTGGCTACCTCCCCCTTGACCTGCTCGATGAGCTCGAGGGCGCTGCGCACCGCCGTCAGATTGAAGCTGCGAAAATAAGCCACTTTTTCTGCCAAAGCGCGGACATTGCCATCCCGGATCGGCAGGCGGAAGCGGGGGACATCGTCCAAAAGCCAGCCCAGGCTGTTGAGGTACTGCTCCAGGCGAAAGAGGTAGTACCAGCGGTGGCGAATGGCAAAAAACGGCGCCAGCAGCACCAATTTGTGGACAGGATGGGAAAAGGCCAGGTGCAACGCCAACAGGCAGCCGGTGGAAAACCCCACGAGCGAAAGGCGCGGGTACTCCTGGCGCAGAGCTAGGTAATGTTCCAAAGCCCGCCCATACCACTCCGTCCAGCGGGAAGGAGGCATTCGGGGTGCTGGGCGGTCATGGCCGGGGTAGTTAAACCCCTGCACCGTTAGGCCGGCTGCCAACAGCCGCTCCGCCAGCCACTGCAACTCGTAGACGCCACCCCCCAACCCGTGTAGCAGCAGGCAGGCGTGCTCCCGTGATCCCCGCCACAGAAAAGGCTCGTTGCTCAGCATTGAAAACCTCGCGTCAAGACAGGACAGGATCCCTTTCTAGCCCAGCGCAATATCGAGCAGCAGCATCAACACAAACCCACTGAGAACGCCAAAGGTGCCCTCCCGCTCCAACCCCTGCCGGTGCGACTCAGGGATGATCTCACCCGAGATAACAAACAGCATCGCGCCGGCAGCAAAAGCCATGCCCCAGGGCAGCAGCGGCTGAGCCAAGGCAACCACCGTCGCTCCCAAGATGCCACTGATGGGCTCCACCAAACCCGTCAGCAGAGCGATGGCAAAAGCAAACAGCCGCGAATACCCCTGGCCTGCCAGCGACAAGGCCACCACCAGCCCCTCCGGTATGTTATGCAGGCCAATCCCCAGCGCCAGCACCAACCCATCGCTGACTTGGCCAGTGGCAAATCCCACCCCCACCGCCAGACCCTCTGGGAAGTTGTGCAGGGCAATGGCAATGATGAAGAGCCAGATCCGCTTTAGATGGGCGCGGTTCACCCCCTCAGGCCCTTTGAAAAAGTGCTCGTGGGGAAAAAAGCGGTGGGCACTCTCCAGGAAGATTGCCCCTAGCAGCAGGCCCGCCGCCATCGCCACCGCCGCTCCAAACTGGGAATACCCCAGCGCCATGGCTGCCTCGGTGCCCGGCACCACCAGCGAAAACGAGGTGGCCGCCAGCATCACCCCACCCCCAAATCCCAGCAGGATCCCTTGCACCCTCTCCGAGAGTGAGGGAAGAAACAGCGCCGGCAAAGCCCCCAACCCCGTTGCCAACCCGGCGATCAGGCTGGCCAGGGATCCCATCGCGATTGGATGCACAAGATCCTCCTTACCAAGCCAAATGCTTTTCAATTTTTCCCTTTTTTTGCCTGCCTGGGAAACCCTCCACCAGCTCTTTTTCCTCGACGGCTGAAAATGACTCTCTGGCTGCTTAGCCTAGGGATCCTGAAGCTGCCAAGCAGTATAAACCTAGGTGTCAGTGCTTCTCATCACTCCCAACAAGCTGGTTTCGAGGCTAAGCTTTCTCTAGTCGAGCGGCCACTCCTCCTGCGGAAAACAACCTGTTAGTGCGTTTAGGTGGCGATAGTGAGGAAAAAGCAATGAAGAAAAAAGCAATTGCAACCCTTGTAACTCTAAGTCTGGGCGGAGTTTGCTTAGGGCTAGCCGGCTGCGGTGGCGGCGGAAGCGGTGGGACGATAGTGCCTACACCGATACCTACACCGACTCCAACTCCGACACCCACCCCAACCCCGACACCTACGCCCACACCGGGTGCCCCGACTTTTACCAAGGCATTTAGCCCCACCTCGGTAGCTGCCGGCCCTACTGCCACAACAACTCTGACCTACACGATCACCAACACAGCCGCTCTGCCCCTGACGGGTCTAGCCTTTTCCGATCCCCTGCCTGCCGGCTTGATCGTTGCCACTCCCAACAACCTCGACAACGGCTGTGGCGGGACGCTGGCAGCTGCACCAGGAGCAACTTCCATCTTGCTAGTCAACGGCTCATTGGCAGCCAACGCTAGCTGCACCATCAGCCTGGATCTTCAGGTTACAGCCACGACAGCGGGATCCCTGACCAGCCCCGCGGTAACCCTGAGCAGCAACCAAGCGCCTAATGCCACCGCTGCTGCTATCAACTTAACGGTAACGGTGCCAGCTCCCACCTTTACCATGGCCTTTGCTCCCAACCCGCTTGGCCCAATCGGCCCAGCTCCCGTTACCGGGAATGGAACTCTGACGTTTACAATAACCAACAACGCTGCCATTCCATTGACGGGCTTGGCCTTTAACCACACCTTGCCGGGAGCGCCGCCTTTAACCGTAGGGCCTGGTGCACCTCCTCCCTTACCTGCTTCCTGTGGTGCTGGAGCTACCCTCACAGCGTCGGTGGGTGGGAACACCATTCAATTCACCGGAGGACAAGTGGCTGTCGGCGCAACCTGCACAGTGACCATCCCTGTCCAAACGGGACCTCTGACCTCACCCGGCACCTACACCTACCCCAACTCCCCAGTAACATTGACCAACGCTCAGGCCGCCCCTGCCACAGCAGGGCCGGTAACCTGGACGGTTGTGGTGAATTAGTCCTTCAAAAGCAGCTCAGCAATTTGAATGGCGTTGAGAGCTGCTCCTTTGCGGAGCTGATCCCCGCACAGCCACAGCTCTAGAGCCTTGGGCTCGGAGATGTCCTGGCGGATGCGGCCCACCGCCACTTCATCCCTGCCGGCCACGTCGATGGGCATGGGAAAGCGGTTCTGCTGCCAATCTTCAATGAGCACCACCCCAGGGGCCTGGGCCAGGATTTGCCGGGCTTTTTCCACAGGGAAGGGCTGTTCAAACTCCAGGTTCAAGGCCTCGGCGTGGGTACGCAGCACCGGCACCCGCACACAGGTAGCTGTCAGCCGCAGGTTGGGGGATCCCATAATCTTGCGGGATTCGTTGACCATTTTCATCTCTTCCTGACAGTAGCCGTTCTCTTGCAGGGGGCTGTTGTGGAGGAAGAGGTTGAAGGCGATGGGGTAAGGGAACACCTGGGGCTGCAACGGCTGCCCCTGGAGGTAGGCGCGGGTTTGCTCCTCTAGCTCCACCATGGCGCGGGCCCCAGCTCCACTCGCCGATTGATAGGTAGCAGCCACCACTCGGCGAAGCGGGATGTGGCGATGCAGGGGGTAGATGGCCACGCACATCAGGATAGTGGTGCAGTTGGGGTTGGCAATGATCCCCCGGTGGCAAAAGGCTTCCTGGGGGTTGACCTCGGGCACCACCAGCGGGACATCGGGATCCAGACGAAAGGCGCTGGAGTTGTCGATCAGCACCGCTCCTGCCTCGACGATGGTTTTGGCCCAGGTTTTGGAGACACTAGCACCGGCAGAGGCCAACACCAGGTCCAGACCCCGAAAGGCCGCTTCTGAAACCGGCTCCACTGGGATCCGTTCCCCCTTGAAGGTCAAATAGGTGCCCGCTGAACGGGGCGAGGCCAACAGCTTCAACTCTGCCACCGGAAAGTGGCGCTCTTCCAGCAGTTTCAGCAGCTCCGCTCCTACTGCTCCTGTGGCCCCCAAGATGGCCACCCGTTGTTGCCGTCCCATGCTTTCTTGTCCTCAGGTTTTCCTCATTCTATGGCTCTCCTCTAGTCCTTGATTCACTGGACAATCAGCCACTTTGTGGCATAACCA
>NZ_JANSHR010000011.1:0-1689 GCF_047461675.1 Synechococcus sp. R70.1 | reverse complement strand
AATTGAACTGGGTCAAAACGTAGATTTTATGCACCTCTGAATTAATGCAATTGCTGACAGGAATATCAATCAAACGGTATTTCCCAGCTAGGGGTACAGCAGGTTTTGCCCGTAATTTGGTCAAGGGATACAGCCGTGTTCCAGCACCGCCGCCTAGAATAATCGCCAAAACCCGCTTCATGGTTTCGCCTCCCCTTGCGGTTGTCAGTATCAGGGTGCCCCGCTCCGGTACCGCTGACAAGAGTATCTTACTCCTGTTGTAGCATTTGTTGCACTGCCCTTACTCAGGAACAGTGGATGAGTTCCTGGATGGCATCCCGAATAAATGCCGCATCTACCGGATTTTGGTAGGGATTACCGGCTCGATGCCCCCACAGGGAAGGAATCTCTTTGTACATCGCATTGGGGATGTATTCCGCCTCGGCCCGACAGTCTGCGGGGGTGAAATAGAGATCGGTTTGCCCGGCCATGACCAACGTATGGGCACGAATGCTTCTGAGAGCCGCCTGGTAGTCGCCCTGGTAAATGGGGTTATCACTGACATCACAGCGAATCCAGGTTTCGAGCATCGCCAGCAAATCATGGGGATCACGGCGGCGATAATTGGCCTCCCAACCACGAACCAGGTAGTCTTCCAGCGAGGCATACCCCAACCCCTCATAGAGCCTCTGGTTAAAAAACGGCTGGGATACCGCCCAACTGGCGTAGATGTAGGCAAAAGCCCGAAACCCCCGGTCAGGTACCCCCACAAACCGCCGCCCATTCCAAGCCGCATCCGCTGTCAGCGCCGCCCGTAAACTTTCCAAGAACAGCCGGTTGTGAACCGTAGTTTTAGCCGTACCGCACAGAGCCGCAATCCGTTCTACCCGCTCTGGAAACAGCGCCCCCCAGTGATAGGCCTGCTGCGCCCCCATAGACCAGCCGTAGATGAGGGCAATCCGCTCAACCCCGAAATGCTGCCGCACGAGACTCTCTTGCAGTCGCACATTGTCCCAGTGGCTAAACCAAAAGCCATCTTCCCGCAGCCCACAGTTGGGGTCATTACTGGGCGAAGTCGAACAGCCATTGCCCAGCATATTGGGAATGACAATAAACCAGCGTTCCGGGTCGAGAATGCCATCGGGGGCAATGAGCCAATCAATATCCGAATGGTGCGCTCCGAAGGACGTGGGGTACAGCACCAAGTTATCCCGCCGGGGAGAAAGCTGACCGTAGGTGGCATAGGCCAGCGTCACCCGGGGTAAACAGACGCCACACTGTAGCTCAAAATGCTCCAACTGCCAGAACTGGGTCCTCATCCGGTCAAGGATTGGATGATCTGATAATGCACCCTCAGGTATCCCGCCTCCACGTGTGCCAGATGGGGCCGCAGGTAGGCATGGGCCTGAGCCAGTGCATGGAAAGGCAGCGAAGGGTACAGATGGTGCTCCGCATGGTAGGGCATATTCCACATGAGTAACCGCACCGGCCAAAGCGTAAGCGTCGTGCGGGTGTTGGTCAAAGGATTCTCATCCTGGCTACAGCCCGTGTGTTCCGCCAGCAGAATAAAGCGCAAAATCGGTTGCCCTACCGCCAAAGGCCATAACCACAGTACCAGGAACCCAGGCCAGTCCGTCCCTACCCAGATAGCCATCCCCAGGGCATAAACAGCCAACTGCCACCGCACCGAGCGGATCACCTCTGCCCGTG
>NZ_JANSHR010000010.1:52638-55210 GCF_047461675.1 Synechococcus sp. R70.1 | reverse complement strand
TGCAACATCGGGATCCAAGCCTTGGCCGAGCGGGCTGAAGCTGCCCTGAGGGAGGCCGGCTGCATGCCTCAGGTCTTCGGCACCATCACCATTAGCGACGGTATTTCCATGGGCACCGAGGGGATGAAATACTCCCTGGTGTCGCGGGAGGTGATTGCCGATTCCATCGAGACGGTGGTCAATGGCCAGAGCATGGATGGTCTCTTGGCCATCGGCGGCTGCGACAAGAACATGCCGGGGGCGATGATCGCCATGGCCCGCCTCAACGTGCCCTCCATCTTCGTCTATGGCGGCACCATCAAGCCCGGCCACTACAATGGCCGCGACCTCACCATTGTCAGCGCCTTTGAAGCGGTAGGGGAGTACAGTGCTGGCCGCATCTCTGAGGAAGAGCTGCTGGCAGTCGAGCGCCACGCCTGCCCCGGTGCCGGATCCTGCGGCGGCATGTACACGGCCAACACCATGTCCAGCGCCTTTGAGGCTATGGGCATGAGCCTGCCCTATTCCTCCACCATGGCGGCAGAGGACGAAGAAAAGGCCGAAAGTGCCGCTCAATCGGCCAAAGTCTTGGCCGAGGCCATCAAAGCTAATATCCGGCCGCGGGACATCATCACCCGCCAGAGCATCGAGAACGCCATTTCGGTCATCATGGCCGTAGGGGGATCCACCAACGCCGTGCTCCACTTCCTGGCCATTGCCCACGCCGCAGAGGTGCCCCTGACGCTGGATGACTTTGAGACCATCCGCGCCCGCGTGCCTGTTCTCTGTGACCTCAAGCCCTCGGGCCGGTTTGTAACCACTGATCTGCACCGGGCCGGCGGGATCCCGCAAGTGATGAAGATCCTGCTCAACCACGGCTTGCTGCACGGCGACTGCCTCACCATCTCTGGACAAACAATTGCCGAAGTCCTGCGGGACGTGCCGGACGAGCCCAGCCCAGATCAAGAGGTGATTCGCCCCTGGCACAGCCCCCTTTACCCCCAAGGGCACATAGCCATCCTCAAGGGCAACCTCGCGCCTGAAGGGGCAGTGGCCAAGATCAGCGGCGTCAAGAATCCGAAGATCACGGGGCCAGCGCGGGTCTTCAACTCGGAAGAGTCCTGTCTGGAGGCTATCCTCGCCGGCCAGATTCGACCGGGGGACGTAGTGGTGATCCGCTACGAGGGCCCTAAGGGCGGCCCTGGCATGCGGGAGATGCTCTCCCCTACTTCGGCCATCATCGGCGCTGGTCTAGGAGATAGCGTGGGGTTGATTACCGATGGCCGCTTCTCTGGCGGCACCTACGGCATGGTGGTGGGCCATGTGGCCCCTGAGGCCTACGTAGGCGGCCCCATTGCCCTCGTGGAAGAAGGGGATTTGATCACCATCGATGCCCCTGCTCGCCTCCTCCACCTGCATGTCAGCGAAGAGGAGCTGGCCAGCCGCCGCGCCCGCTGGGTTCCGCCCGAGCCCCGCTACAAACGAGGTACTCTAGCCAAGTATGCCAAGCTGGTCTCCAGCAGCAGCCTGGGGGCGGTGACCGATCTGAACTTGTGGGATTAGACGAGAGGGGAGTTCGGGCTGCTGGGCTTTCTCCTGGCACTACCCCCTCAAGAGCTCTCGCTGCTCAGCCTGCTGGAGTGAAGGGCCGCCAGCGGCTCCCATTGCCGAGCTTGCTGCTTAAGCCGCTTGATCAACTGCCTGCACACCACCTCGCACAGCTCAAAACAGACGGGATCCGCAATTTGGTAGTAGACACTCACGCCCTTGGGCTCGCGGCTGACGATCCCTGCCTGCGCCAGGATCTTGAGATGTTTGGAAACGTTGGCCTGGCCCATGCCAGTGGCCTCTAGGATTTGGGTGACGTTCTTGGGCCCCGAGCGCAACTGACACAGGATCTGCAGGCGGCTGGGCTCCGCCAAAACCTTGAAGTACTCCGCCACGCTGGTCAGCACTTCTGGCGTCAGGGTCAACTGGCGCTCGTCTTTGCCGCCTTTCGCGAGCTCGTCCCCATCCATAGACCGTCTTGAGGGCTGTGCTGGCTTGATATTAACACTAAATGGTTATATAGTGTTTCCAGAGGCCCAAATTGCGTTCAGGTCTTTGCCAACAGACAGAAGGGTAACATGCTATTTCGCCAACTGTTCGACGCCGAGACGAGCACTTACACCTACTTAGTTGCAGACCCAAACGCCCGCGAGGCGGCGCTGGTGGATCCCGTATTGGAGCAGGTGGAGCGGGACTTGAAGTTAATTCGAGAGCTGGGTCTGACGTTGAAGTACTGTCTCGAGACCCACGTTCACGCCGACCACATCACCGGCACGGGCAAGCTGCGCGAGTTGACCGGCTGCCAAGGGGTGGTGCCAGTCCAGGCCAAAGCCCAATGTGCCGACCACTTCATTGGCCATGGGGAAACGCTGCAGGTGGGATCCATCACCATCGAGGCCATCGCCACCCTGGGCCACACCGACAGCCACATGACCTATCGCGTCAATGGGGATCGCGTTCTTACCGGAGACTCCTTGCTCATTCGCGGCTGTGGGCGCACGGATTTCCAGAGCGGGGATCCCGGCCTGATGTACGACCATGTTAC
>NZ_JANSHR010000010.1:33615-52538 GCF_047461675.1 Synechococcus sp. R70.1 | reverse complement strand
GGCTGTAAAGCCTGCGGGGCTAGCTAGACTTCTCTGAGCCGGCTGGTCAGAAATGGGAGGGTTGAGAGTGGATCCAGAAAGTCTCTATGAGAAGGATTTCTATGCTTGGACTCAGCAACAAGCTCAATTTCTGCGGGAGCGGGCTTGGGAGAAGCTAGACCTGCCCCATTTGATTGAGGAGATGGAATCGTTGGGCAGGCAACAGCGGCAAGAGCTGCGCAACCAGCTGGGGGTTTTGGTGGGGCACCTCCTGAAATGGGAGTATCAGCCGCAGGCTAGATCGGTAAGCTGGCTTCTCACCCTACAGGTGCAGCGGCAGGAAGTTCTGGATCTGCTGGAGGAAAGCCCAAGCCTGAGGCCCTATTTGCCGGAGGCCATCTCCAAGTCTTACCTGAGGGCGCTCCAGCTAGCCCTGGAAGAGACCAAGCTGCCCAGAAAGACTTTTCCCAAGACGTGTCCTTACGCTCCCGAGCAAATCCTGGATAGCCAGTTTTATCCTGGCGAGCCCAGCAGGTTGCTTGAGGAAGAAGGTTAGTTACCCGAGGAGGAAACCAATGACTGTAGCCCGACAAAATCCTACGCCTTCCGCTCAGCAGGAACGGGATCCCCGTCTCAAGGAGATCGACGCCCTGACCTTAAAGCAGTGGCTGGATCAAGGGCGGGTACAGCTCATCGACGTGCGGGAGCCGGGAGAATATGCCGATGAGCGGATCCCAGGGGCGATCAACATGCCTCTATCTACCTTTGACCCGGCCAGGGTGCCGGCCTCGACGCCGGAAAAACCGGTAGTGTTGCAGTGTCGCATGGGCAGTCGCTCCATCCGCGCTGCCTGTCAGTTGCTAGACCACGGCTGGCCGGAGGTGATTAGCCTCAAGGGCGGGATCGAGGCTTGGAAAGCGGCCAAGCTGCCCGTTACCCGCACCCAAAATGCTCCCATCTCCATCATGCGGCAGGTGCAGATTGCGGCGGGATCCCTGGTGCTCACCGGAACCTTGCTGGGAGCCTTTGTCCATCCGGCCTGGCTGGTGTTGAGCGGCTTTGTGGGAGCTGGGCTGGTGTTTGCCGGGATCACCAACACCTGTGGTCTGGCGCTGCTTTTGGCCTGCATGCCCTGGAACCGAGGTCAGGCCCTATGAGCGGGATCCCTTCCTCTTCCAGACAGAGAATCCTGGCGCGCTACCTGCCCTTTACCAGGGATTCCTTGTGGTGGCTTCGGTATCGGCCAGAGGATCTGCCAGGGGATCTCATGGCCGGACTGGTTACAGCCCTTCTCCTAGTGCCCCAGAGCATAGCCTATGCGCTGCTGGCCGGGCTGCCTCCCCAGACAGGTCTCTACGCCGCTATCCTGCCGGTCATCGCCTACGGCTTTCTAGGATCCAGCCGGGCTTTGTCGGTGGGGCCGGTGGCCATCATCTCCTTGCTGGTGGCATCGGGCTTGGAGCCGCTGGCTGAGCCGAGCAGCCCGGAGTATGGCCGGTTGGCGCTGGGCTTGGCTCTAGAAGCGGGCCTGATCCAGGTAGGGGTAGGGCTACTGCGGCTGGGGTTTTTGGCCAATTTCTTGAGCCGCTCGGTGGTAACGGCCTTTGGCAGCGCCGCAGCCCTAATCATCGCCTTCAGCCAGCTCCGCCATCTGTTGGGGGTGAAGATCGCCAACACCGAGTCCTTCTGGCTGCTGCTGCAACGGCTTTGGCAGAGCCTGGGGGGGGTAAACTGGGTCACTCTGGGGCTGGGGCTGTTGGCCATCACCCTCTTGGTGTACGCCCAGCAGAAGCTCCCCGCTCAACTGCGCCGCTGGGGGATCCCACCCCTCTGGGGCCTACTTCTCACCAAGGGCGCGCCGCTGGGAGCCGTCTTCGTGACCACGCTGCTGGTGTGGGGGTTGAACCTCTCGGAAAGAGCAGGAGTGGCGGTGGTGGGATCCATTCCGGCGGGTTTGCCCCCCCTGACCTTCCCTTGGCTGAGCTGGCCAGAGTGGCGAGCTTTGCTGCCCACAGCCTTGGCCATTAGCTTGGTGGGCTTTACAGAAAGCTATGCGGTAGGTCAGTCGCTGGCCAGCCAGCGGCGGCAGAAAGTGGATCCCAACCAGGATCTAGTGGCCCTGGGGGTGGCCAACCTGGCCGCAGCCACAAGTGGTGGCTACCCCGTAACCGGCGGGATCAGCCGCTCAGTAGTTAACTTTCAGGCCGGGGCCAACAGCGGCCTGGCTTCGGTGGTGACGGGATCCCTGATAGCCCTGGCGGTGAGCTGGCTGACGCCTCTGTTTACCTTCCTGCCCCAGACGACCCTAGCAGCTATTGTGCTGGTGGCAGTGCTGGGACTGGTGGATTTTCACCCCTTGCTGCAGAGCTGGCGCTACGACCGCGGCGATGCCTTGGTTTGGTTGGCTACCTTTGCCGGCGTGCTGGGGATCGGGGTGGAGCCGGGGATTGGGCTGGGAGTGCTGGTGTCTATCCTCCTCTTCCTCTGGCGGGCCAGCCGTCCCCACATCGCCATTGTCGGCCAGGTGCCTGGCACCGAGCACTACCGCAACGCGCTGCGCCATGAGGTGCTTACCGATCCGCGCATCCTGGCAGTGCGGGTGGATGAAAGCCTGTTTTTTGCCAACGCCGCCTACCTGCAGGAGTATCTGCTGCAAGAGGTGGCAGCGCGGCCAGCAGTGGAACAGGTGCTGCTGGTGGCCAGCGCCATTAACTTCATCGACGGCAGCGCTTTGGAGGTGCTGACTCAGTTGGTGGAACGTCTGCGCCAAATGGGGGTGGGCTTTGCCCTGGCCGAGGTGAAGGGGCCGGTGATGGATCGCCTCAAAATGGCGGGGTTTGTGGAGAAAGTGGGCGCCGAGCGCTTCTTCTTGTCCACCCACCAGGCGATGCAGGCTCTCAAATCCCAGGTGACCTCTATGCCGGCAGCCGCTGCCGGATGAGCACAATCGGCGTTTGCTCTGCCGCATTGCCCGCCGGGTTCTTGCGCAGAGCCTGCTCCACCAGCTCCCGCTCCACACCTGGGCTGGCCGCCAAGACGTTGACTTCGCCCAGGTCGTTGGCATCCACAATGGCCACCTCGTAGCCGGTCTGGGCGTGGAGCTCGGCCACCAGCTTGGCTGGATCCCGTGGTCCCAAGACAATGAACTGGTCATAGGGGGGCAAGGTGCCGGTGACATCGTCGATGAGATCCGCCTGCTCCCCCGCCAGGGCATAGAACACCCCTGGGATCCCCAGCAGCTTGGCCAGGGATCCCGCCACAAAGGCCCCCAGTACTCGCCAGGCCCCCGAACAGTCAATGAGCGTCTGCATCCCGTAGCAGCTTGAGAGACTGGTCTTGGAGGGGAAGAAGTAGCACAGGGTGCGAGCCAGCCAGCCAGGCTGCACCTGCAGGGGATGGCGAAAGTTGCCCTGCACAATGGCTACAGCACTCTCGGAAAGGGCCACGACATCGCCGGGTTGGAAGTGGGGGCCCACGTAGCGCCGCAACACCTCAGCCAGGTCATCGCTGGGGGTGAGCAGATGGGTGGGAATGGCAGCCCAACTCACCGGCCCCTGCTGCTGCCAGCACAGCTCCGCCAAGGGATCCACTTCCTGCAGCGGCAAGATGAGGTGGCTAGTCTTGAGGGTACGCCGCTGCCGCCCGTACTGGACGTAGTCCAGCTCCAGCCAGGCCGAGCGCAAATCTGCCAGTCCTTCCCCCCCTAGTTCAATCTCGACTTCTAGGCCAGTCTGGCTTTGGGGGGTGATGATGTAAGCCTGCCAGTAGTTGTCTTGGCGAGGAGGCAAGTCGGGGTGACGGGAGCGGAGGCGAATTTGGGTATGGATCCCCTCGACGGAGCTGGTGCTGAGCAGATGCAGTCGCGGCTCCACCTGGGCCAAGGTGACCTCAAAAAGGGGGTTGAGATTGCGGGCCACGAAGTCAGCCTGGATGAGCCAGCGGTCGGGGCTGAGGCGGTTGAGGCGCCAGCTCTGCGGCTCCACCACCAAGCAGTCGGCGGGGCGGGTTCTTAGCCAGTACAGCAACGTCCCCCCGCTCAAGAGCAGGCCGGCCGCCACCTGGATCCAGGCCGAGGGATCCCACAGCCAACGCCCGATCCCCCAGAAGCTCAAGAGCACCCCACCCAGTACCCCGGCCACCACACCTCGGCTCACCATCCGGATTGTTGCCATCGGGATCCCACTCCTTCGTTAAGCCCTGCTAAAGCCTCTCCCTTCCTTCAAGTTCGCTCCCTAGACTACAGGTACCGGCCAAGCCCTAGCCCTCCTACCGGGAAACCGAAAGCAAGCTGTAGCAGAATCTTTACCCACATTTCCATCTCAAACATTTAGACTGCAAATAGGTTGCATTCTTTGGTTGCCATGGCCCAGAAACAGTGGTTCAAAAGCTTTGACGACATGATCCAGGGATCCAAAACTCCCATTCTGGTGGATTTTTACGCCACCTGGTGTGGTCCCTGTCAGGTAATGGCGCAGGTGTTGGAGCAGGTGAAGCCCCAGGTGGGGGACGCCATTGCTTTCGTGAAGGTAGATATAGACAAGTACCCCAACATTGCCGCTCGCTGGGGGATCTACGCCGTGCCGACCCTCATCTTGTTCAAGGACGGGAGGCCGGTTGACCGCATCGAGGGACTGCTGCAGCCTCGCGCCTTGGTGGAGCGGTTGCGGGCGCAGGTCAATCTGTCGGTAGGCTAGGTCCCGGCCGACGGCTACTTCCTGGATAGGCAGCGGGGGCGGCACTAGGTCTTTGCCAGGGCTTGAGGGCTATTTGGGTGTGCCAGTTCTACACGTCCACCTGCCGGGAGAGGTGCCCTACCGCAAAGCCTGGGCTTGGCAACGGACCAGACTGACCCAGATGATCCGCAATCCCCAGCTACCGGATGGGCTACTGTTGCTTACCCACCCGCCGGTGTACACCCTGGGGGCAGGGGCTGATCCCAAGTTTCTCAAAAGCCTCCCTGGACAGATAGGATCTCCGGACACTCAGCCAGAGTCCCCTGCTACTGGAGGGCCGGAGATCCTGCGGGTGGAGCGGGGCGGCGAAGTGACCTACCACGGGCCAGGGCAGTGGGTGGGGTATGCAATCCTCAACCTCAAACGCCACTGTCTGGATATCCACTGGTACCTACGCCAACTGGAGCAGGTGGTCATCGAGACTGTGGCTTACTTTGGCTTGAGGGGGGAGCGGATCCCTGGCCTAACGGGGGTTTGGGTGGAAGGGCACAAAGTGGCCGCCATTGGCATCAAGGTCTCCCGCTGGATCACCTACCACGGCTTTGCCCTCAACGTTTGTCCAGATCTAGCTGCCTTCGAGGCCATCGTGCCCTGTGGGATCCCTGACCGACCTGTGGGATCCCTGGTGCAGTTTTGTCCGGAGGTGACGATGGCTGCTGTGGCCCCAGTGCTGGTGAAGTCTTTTTGTGAAGTCTTCGGGCTGCAGGCCCAGGCAGTTTCCCTAGAGGAGTGGCTGGGGGGCAAGGAAGAAAGCTGAACTTAGCCGGTTGCTTACTCCACCCCTAATTGGCGCAGCAGTTGCTGAATGATGGTTTGAACGGCAAAGTTGCCGCTTTTGGAAAAGAGAGCCAACGCCTGGCGAAAGTCGGCCATAGCGGCCTCTCGCTTCCCCATTTGCAGGTGGGCTATGCCACGGCTGAAGTAGGCTTCCGGGATCCCCGGATCCAACTGGATGGCCCGCTCGGCATCGACCAGAGCTTCTTGGGGCTGGCGCAAGGAGTTGTAAACGTAGCTGCGGTTCACGTAGGCCGGCGCATAGGTGGGATCCAACTGCACTGCTCGATCCAGATCTGCCAAAGCCGCCACCGGATCCCCCCGCAACAACTTGAGGGATCCCTGCCAGTTGAACTCAGAAGCCGTTTTTGGGCCTGAAGTGCTCTCAGCAGGAGTTGGCCAAGAGAGAGCAGGGGCAGCAGCCAAGAATGCTGTTAGGAAACTGATCAGGGCCACCCTTCCCAATCGACGCTTCATTGGCTCTGCACTGCTAAGGATCCCAAGCCACTCCAGCATAAACTGTCGGCAAGAGGGGCAACTCTTGAACCTCAATTGGACTTAAAAGGAAAGCTTCTGGAATAGATGAGAAACGGGTAGGGCAAATCCTGGAATGACTTCTTCACCCTCGAGAAGATCTACCGATTTGAGGAGACGCTCGGGCTCTTCAGAGCTGCGATACACCAGGATGTAGTGCTCAATGGGGTGGACGAGCCAAACCAGGCGGCTGCCATTTTCAAAGTACTCCACCAGCTTGTCATGAATTTCTTCGATTGTATTGCCGGAAGAGAGCACTTCAACAGCCAGATCGGGGGCACCCTCTAAAAATCCTATGGGCAGTTCGGTCATGCCCTGCAAGCGTTCTTTGGCAAAAAAAGAAATGTCAGGGGAGCGCCAATTGCCACTCTTCATCTTAAAAGCAGTGCTGGAATCTAAAACGACTCCCAGCTTCTTGGACAAAACGTAGGGGGCTAAAGCCGCTAATAGGAGACTGCAGACATAACCATGGAGTGCCCCTGCACTTCCCATATCAATTGGCTTTCCATCAACAACTTCATAGCGATGCCCCTCTTTGGACAACGCCATGAAGGCTTCCGCTGTCCAAGATCTTCCTTCCTGGGTTAGCGCAGCTCCGAGGGTCATCTGCAAACTCCCTGTTGCTTCTGGGTCAATTTCCCGCTCTTAAACAGTCTGGCGGCAGCGTAGGTCAAAGCTGCGGGGATAACTCAAGCGGGGAGGCCAAACGCTAGAATAGCTTGGCTTATCCTATCGTACTGACGGAAAAGGCACCTTGATCGAGCGCTACACTCTGCCGGAAATGGGCCAAGTCTGGTCCACCGCCCACAAGCTCCAAACCTGGCTGCAGGTAGAACTGGCCGTTTGTGAAGCCCAGGCGGAGCTGGGGCGGATCCCTCAAGAGGCCCTGCAGGAGATCAAAGCCAAAGCCGCCTTTGACCCAGCGCGGGTTTTGGAAATTGAGGCGGAAGTGAAGCACGACGTCATCGCCTTCTTGACCAATCTCAACGAGCACGTGGGTGAGGCGGGACGTTACATCCACCTAGGCCTGACCAGCTCGGATGTGTTGGATACAGCCCTGGCCCTGCAGCTAGTGGCCTCTGTGGAGCTCCTGCAAGCTCGCCTAGCGGATCTCATCGCTGCGCTGCGTGAGCAAGCTCGGCAACACCGCTACACCCTCATGATTGGCCGCACCCACGGCGTCCATGCTGAGCCCATCACCTTTGGCTTCAAGCTGGCCGGCTGGCTAGCCGAGTGCCTACGCCACCAGGAGCGCCTGGCGCGCCTGCGGGAAGTGGTGGCCGTGGGCAAGATCTCTGGGGCTGTGGGCACCTACGCCAATGTGCCCCCCCAGGTGGAGCAGTTGGCCTGCGCCCGCTTGGGCCTCAAGCCGGATACGGTCTCAACCCAGGTGATTTCTCGGGATCGCCACGCTGAGTATGTGCAGACTTTGGCCTTGATTGGGTCTTCCCTGGAGCGCTTTGCCACCGAGATCCGCCACCTGCAGCGGACGGAGGTGTTGGAGGCCGAAGAGTACTTTGCCCCCGGCCAAAAAGGCTCCTCCGCCATGCCTCACAAGCGCAACCCCATCAAAGCGGAACAATTGACAGGGATCGCCCGCCTGCTAAGGGGGTACGCCCTCTCGGCCCTGGAAAACATCCCCCTCTGGCACGAGCGGGACATCTCCCACAGCTCGGTGGAGCGGGTAATCCTGCCCGATGCTTCCATTCTCTGCCACTATCTGCTGGTCAACATGGCGGATCTAGTGCGCCACTTGCAGGTTTACCCTGCCAACATGGAGCGCAACCTCACCCTCTACGGCGGTGTTGTCTTCAGCCAGCAGGTGCTTTTGGCTTTAGTGGAAAAGGGCTTGAGCCGTGAGGAAGCCTACCGTCTTGTCCAAGAGAATGCTCACCGCGCCTGGAACCAGCCTGGCGGGGATTTCCGCGCCAATTTGCTGGCAGATCCCCGGGTGATGGCCCACCTGAGCGAGGCGGAGTTGCAGGCCTGCTTTGACCCGCAGCGGCACCTTACCCACCTAGACGAGATCTTTGCCCGCCTAGGCATTTGAGGATCCCCTATGGTTTGGCAGCGGCAGCACGTTTTGGGCCTGGCGGATTTTACTCCGGAAGAATACCAGATCGTTTTGCGAACCGCCGCCAGCTTTCAGGAAGTGTTGACCCGGCGGCTGCCCAAGGTGCCCACCCTGCAGGGAAAGGTGGTAGTGACGCTGTTTTTCGAGCCTTCCACCCGCACCCGCAGCAGCTTTGAGCTGGCGGCCAAGCGCCTGTCAGCCGATGTGCTCAACTTTTCCCCCGGCACTTCTTCCCTGGCCAAGGGGGAAACCATTCTGGATACAGTTCGCACCTTCTTGGCCATGGGCTCCGACGTGCTCATCGTCCGCCACGCCCAGGCCGGGGTGCCGCAGCAGTTGGCCGCCGAGATCGACCGGCGCGGATCCCATACGGGGGTGTTGAATGCGGGAGACGGCCTGCACGAACACCCCACTCAAGGGCTGCTGGATTTGTTTACCCTCTGTAGCCATCTGGATCCCCAGCGGCCTCGCCTCGAGCTGCTCCAGGGGGTGAAAGTGGCCATTGTCGGCGACATCCTCCACTCGCGGGTGGCTCGCTCCAACATCTACGCCCTGGTGGCTGCTGGCGCAGACGTCCACCTGGCCGGCCCACCTACCCTGCTGCCGAAAGACTTTGCTCAGTTTGTGCCCGGCCATACCCTGCCAGTGCACTGGCAGTTGGAGCCAGCCCTGGAAGGAGCCCGCTTTGTCATTGCCCTGCGCTTGCAGCAAGAGCGGATGAGCGAATTCCTCCTCCCCAGCTTGCAGGAATACCACCACCTTTTCGGCCTCACCCGGCAGCGGCTGCGCCTGTGCCACCCAGAAGTAAGGGTCTTACACCCCGGTCCGGTTAACCGCGGCGTCGAACTCAGTTCTGAGGTGATGGAGGACCCCGACCTCAACCTCATCGAGCGGCAGGTTGCCCACGGCGTGGCGGTGCGCATGGCGCTGCTGTACCTGATGGGGGGCGGGCGGATCCCAGCCTAGAGCCCAGCTCTACCGCTAGTCTGGCTTGCTGGCGGCTCCTTGTTGGTAATGATGGGATCAAGACCTTACCCCTAGAGAGGATCCCTATGACCATTGTCGCCGCTGAAAAGCTGCAGGGCTTGCTCTCGGAGCTGGCCGACATTGAAACCATTACTGATCCGTCAGAAGTGGCCAAGTTGTCACTGGACTTTTACCACTACAGCCCTGTGCTCAGCCGGCAGTTGAGCGACAAGCGAGGGGATGTGGTGGTGCGCCCAGCAAACGAACAAGAGGTCAAGCGAGTGGCAGCAGCCTGTGCCAAGTGGCGGCTTCCTCTCACCGTACGGGGCGCGGGCACTGGCAACTACGGCCAGTGCATTCCCCTAGCTGGCGGCGTGATCCTAGAGATGAGCAAGCTCAATCAGGTGATCTGGGCCAAGCCGGGGCTAGCGCGGGTGCAGGCAGGGATCAAGCTGGCTGCAATTGACAAACACACCCGCGAGATGGGTTGGGAGATCCGCATGGCTCCTTCCACCTACCGCACAGCCACCATCGGCGGCTTCATTGCCGGGGGCAGCGGCGGCATTGGCTCCGTTACCTACGGCCAACTGCTGGATCGAGGAAACATTCTAGGACTGCGGGTGGTGACGGTGGAGGAAGAGCCGCGGATCCTGGAGCTGCGGGGAGACGACGTGTTCAAAGTCAGCCACGCCTGGGGCCTCACCGGGATCATCACCGAGGTGGAGATCCCCCTGGCGCCGGCTTACCCGTGGGCAGAGCTGATTGTAGCCTTCCCTCCTGAGGGGGGGTTTATGCCCTGCGCCCGGTTTGGCCAGGCTCTAGCCGCTGCCGATGGCATCCTAAAAAAACTCATCAGCCTGCATGCTTGGCCGATCCCCAGCTATTTCGCGCCGCTACGGAGTTACTTGCCGGAGGGATCTGCGGTAGCCCTGTTGATGGTGGCCGAATGCAGCCTGGAGCCGCTGCTAGAGCTCATCCGGGAGCATGGCGGCCAGGTGGTCTACAACAAAACGGCCCAGGAGGCCGCCAAAGGGATCTCGCTGGGGGAATTTTCCTGGAACCACACCACTCTGCACTGCCGCAGCGTGGATCCCAATTTGACCTATCTGCAGTCGATTTTCCCGCCTGACCGGGAGCTGAAGCTGGTGCAGCATCTGTACGAGCACTTTGGCGACGAAGTGCTGATGCACTTGGAAATGATTCGCCTTGGGGGACAGGCCATCCCCGTGGGTCTCCAAATTGTCCGCTTTACCACCGAAGAGCGGCTCAACGAGATCATGCGCTACCACGAGGCCCAGGGAGTGTTCATCGCCAACCCCCACACCTTCATCCTCGAAGAGGGAGGCCGCAAGGTGATGGATCCGCGCCAGGTCCGTTTCAAAGAAGAGGTGGATCCCTATGGGCTGCTCAACCCGGGCAAGACGCGCACCTGGCAAGGCCGAGCCTCTGCTTAAAAGGGGGAAGGCAGATGCTGGGGCAATAGCAGCAGCAAGGGCGGGAGAAACAGCCAAGCTGCCACCGCCACAGAAGCCAGCGCTGCCACCAACACTGCCCCAGCAGCACAGTCTTTGGCAACTTCTGCCAGCAGGTGATAGCGACTGCCCAAGGTGAGATCCACCACTGCTTCTAGGGCAGTATTCACCAGCTCGAGAGCCATCACCAGACCACTGGTCAGGCTGATCAAGGCCATCTCCACGGCGCTCAACCGCAGGGCCAGGCCCAAGCCAAAGGCCAACACCGCTGCCAGGAGGTGGATGCGAAAGTTGCGCTGGGTGCGAACGGCGTACAGCAAGCCCCTGCCCGCATAGTAAAAACTCTTGCCCAGGTTGGTGGCCACGCACCAAGAAAGGGGGCGCCGCCAGGGATCCTCCCTTGGAGACTCAACCGGGGCCATAGAATCATCTGCCCAGCGCAGGGGCGAGGGAAAGCGACTAGGGCTGTCGGCCATGAGCCACCTCCAAATCTTCTTGGATGGCAGCAAGCAGGTTTTGCTGTTGCTGTAGCATGCGCTGTAGGGAAAGTTCATCGGGGTGATCCCACCCCAGAAGATGCAGCAGCCCGTGACTGGCCAGCCAGGCCAGCTCGTGGGACAGTGAGTGTCCTTGCGCCTTGGCCTGGGCGCAGGCGGTAGGCACAGAAATCACAATATCCCCCAGTAGACGCACTCCTGTTAGCTTCTGCACCTCCACAGGAGCAGCCATTTCCTCAGCGGCAAAGGCCAGCACATCGGTGGGGGCGTCGATGTGACGAAACTCGCGGTTGAGCTGGCGAATGCGTTCGTCGGAAGTAAGGCAGAGGCTGAGTTCGCAGGGATCCGTCACCCCCAGCTTACCCAACCAAGCCTCAAACCAACGTCGCCAAGTGGCCTCCTCAATGGGGCTGGGGACCTGCAGCTCCAGGTACAGATCCAGAAACCCCTCCATGCAGCTCTCGCTCACACCATGCCCCCTATTCTACTGGCTTGCTCAAGTTAAGCTCGGCTTGGGAGCTGGGGCTGCCTTTCTCTGTTCGACAAGCTGCGCCAGCGCTTGCCGTAGCCGGTTTTCCAACCTCTGTTGGCTATCGTTAAACAACTCCGCCGGGAACAGATCCCCAGCAATGCCGACGGCCCAGGCCCCTGCCCGCAAGTACTCCGCAGCATTGGCTAGGGTAACCCCGCCGGTTGGGATCAAAGGCAGGGATCCCAGCACTGGCTGGAGGTGGCGCAAGTAGCGGGGCCCTCCCAGGCTTTCTGCTGGAAACACCTTCACTGCCGCTGCCCCTGCTTGCCAAGCTCTCCAGATCTCGCTGGGGGTGAGCGCACCGGCAACGATGGGCAGCCCCACCTCCTGGCCCCAGCAGATGAGGTTCTCGTCGGTGAAGGGGCAAACACAAAACTGGGCTCCTGCCTGCCAAGCTTGCTCTGCCATCTGGCGATTGAAGACCGTGCCCACTCCTATCCAACACTGCGGGTACTCCTGTCGCAGGTGGCTAACTAGCTGCAAATACTGGGGAACTTGCGTGGTGATTTCGATGTGGCGGATCCCGGCTCGGATGGCCAGAGTGGCCCCCGCCAGGGCTTGGGCGTGGCTGGCCAAGAGGCGAATCACGGCAATCAAGGGCTGCTGCCATAAGTCAAGTAGCCAGAGGTGCTGTGACCCATTCCTGAAACTGCGTTCAGAACTCTCGAAGGCCATCTTTTGCAGTTGCCCAGCTTAGGTCTACCACCATTTTCTGCACTGGAGCTCGGTTTTGCTTACCAGCCAGTAGCCTGACAGGTCGCAAACGAACGCCCTTGGTATCTTGCCCTTGGTATCTTTAGGGGCGGTAGCTGCTGAGAGTGGGGGGAGTGATGAGTCTCAGGAGGAAGGCAAGCAGCCTAAAGGCATGGGCAATCCTGGGGTTGCTGGCCCTCCTGCTGTGGGAAGGATGGATGAGGGTTGCTCCATCGCAGGCGCAGAGTGTCCACCAACTGCAACAGCGGCAGCAGCACATCCAACAGCAAATCCAGCGCACCCAGCGCCGTCTTGGGGAGCTGCGCCAAGCCGAAGAAGAAGCCCGCCGCCGCATGGGATCCCTGCAGCGAAACCTTCAACAGACCGAAGTTAGCCTGCGGGACAACCAATACCGGCTGGAGCAAGCCCAGAAAGGGCTAGAGCAAGCGCAGCAAGAGCTGCAGGAGCTGGAAGAGCGCCTGAGACGGCAGCAACGGGGTACGGCTGCCCGCTTACGCTACATGCAGCGGCAGGGAGCTGAACAGTGGTGGGCTTTGCTGCTCACCAGCCGTGACCTCAACGAGTTTTTTGACCGCCGCCACCAATTGCAACTGTTGATCGAGGCGGATCGGCAGTTAATCCAAAAGCTGCAGGCGATGGCCAAGGAGGTGGAGCAACAGCGCATTGCCCTGGAGGCGCAGCGCAACGAGATCTCCCTAATCCTGCAGGAGCTGGCGGCTCAGAAAAACCAACTGCAGCAGCAGGCTGCCCTCCAAGAGCAGCTCATAAGCCGCTTGGCCAAAGAGCGTGCTGCCTACGAGGCAGCCCAACGGCGTCTGGAAGCCGACTCCCAACAGCTGACCCGTCTCATCCAATACCTGATCGCCCAACAGGCTCAGCAGCGAGGGGGCAGGGATCCTGTTCAGGGAACAGGCCGGCTGATCCCACCGGTGCACGGGCCGATCACCAGCGGCTTCGGCTGGCGGGTTCACCCCATCTATGGCATCCGCCGCTTCCACACCGGGATCGATTTTGGCGTGCCCACTGGCACCCCCGTGAGAGCGTCAGACCGAGGCACCGTCATCTACGCCGGCTGGTACGGCGGCTACGGCTACACGGTCATTGTCAACCACGGCGGCGGTATCACGACCCTCTACGCCCACAACAGCCGCATCACCGTAGGGGTAGGCCAAAAGGTCCAGCGCGGGCAAGTCATTGCTGCTTCCGGCTCCACTGGCCTTTCCACCGGCCCCCACGTTCACTTTGAGGTGCGAGTCAACGGCCAGCCGGTCGATCCCCGCCGTTATCTGTAGAGCAGCGCCTCTGCCGGCAGGGGCTGCAGGGATCCCGCCTGCAAAAGCCAGCGCACATCGGCAATAGAAGACAGCTCTTCTGGGTCGTGGGAAACCACCAGCACCGTCCAAGTGGATTTCAGCCGGGCCAACAGCTCGATCACCTGCTGTCGCACCGACCAATCTAGCCCCGCTGTCGGCTCATCCAGCAGCAGCAACAGGGGGCCGCGAACAAGCTGCACCGCCAAGGCCAGGCGCCGCTGTTGCCCGCCACTGAGACGGTTGGGGGAGCTCTGGAGAGGGATCCCTTCTAGTCCCACTTGTTTGAGGGCGTTCTCAACTTCCTTTGGGGTCAGCTCCGGGTGGCCAAAGCGCATTTCTTCCAGCACCGTCAGGCCACAGAAGTGCCGCTCGGGAAACTGAAACACCAGCCCTGCCAGGCTGCGCAGCTGCTGAGGAGAGAGCTCTGTTCCTCCCCAGGCAATCCGCCCGCGTGTGGGCCGCGCCAAGCCGGCCAAAATTTCCAGCAGGGTGCTTTTGCCAGCCCCACTTTTGCCCACAATCAGCCCCAACTGGTTCAAGCCCAGCTCAAAGGAGAGATCGCGAAGAATCGGCTGGGGAAGGGCTGCCGGATGGTAGAAAAGGTGCTGCACCTGCAACATGGGCGCCTGAGCTGGGAAAGTTGAAGACTAAAGCCATTCTTCTAGGCGCCCAAGTTGATCCCGGAAGCCATAGGTGAGTTCGCGGTACCACTCCCGCAGCTCAAATTGATCCACAGCTCGCCGCAAAGCTTCTTGCGACCGCTCGATTGGGCGCAGGGCGGCAGGTGGGATCCCTTCTTGGGCAGCCCATTGTTCAAACAGAGCTAGCTCCGTTTGCAGGTAGAGAATAAGATTGGCCACATCCTGAGGATGGGGGTAGTGAGTGGCATCTGGCATAGAGGACTTAACCAGCGGAACTAGCTCCATTTTGGCCAAGAATCCACTCTGCTGCCGCCCAAACCCAACAAGATTCGGGAGGAGGTTTTCTCCGCCCCTGCCTACTTCCGCGAGATAATACAAGGGAAAACGCTCACTGCTGTCACTCATGACCCAAAAGCTTTTGTTCGTGTGTCTGGGCAACATCTGCCGTTCTCCCGCTGCTGAGGGGATCACCAACTACTTGCTGCGCAGCAGCGGCTACGAAGAAGCCATCCTTTGTGACTCGGCAGGGACAGCCGCCTATCACATTGGCAGCCCGCCGGATCGGCGCATGCGTCAGGTTGCCCAGCGCTACGGGCTAGAGCTGCAGGGCCGGGCCCGCCAAATCCATCCTCTGGATCTGCGGGAGTTCGACTTGATCCTGGCCATGGATCGGCAAAATTACCGAGATATCCTGAGCCTAGATCCCCAGAGGAAATACGCCGAGAAGGTGCGCCTAATCTGCAGCTACTGTCGTTCTCACACCGATGAAGAAGTTCCAGACCCGTACTATGGGGGCGAGGCTGGATTTCACTATGTCATCGAGCTACTTTGGGATGCCTGCAGCGGTCTCCTAGAGTCGCTAATCCCTGGGATCCAATGCCCGCCGTTGCCAACCCAGCCTTCCCAGCCTTCTGCATCCCCTCCTGCTGCATAGACAGGCTTGCTAGGTAAGCCCTAGAATGGTCAGCTAATGCCTAGGAGCTTCTCTACAACAACCAGTCCCTCGCAGGGAATTCTTTACCAGCCGGAAGTGTACTTTTTGTAAGGGTGGAGCTATGACCTCTCCCACAGCAACTTTGGGTTACCCCCGAATTGGTAAAAATCGTGAGCTGAAGAAGGCACTGGAGTCCTTTTGGAGTCAAAAATCTGACGCAACTAGTCTCCACCAAAGCCTGCAACAGGTGATGTTGGCCAACTGGCAAACCCAGAAAGATGCAGGTATTGACCATATCGGCATTGGGGACACTTCTCTCTATGACTTAGTTCTGGACTGGATTGTATTTTTGGGACTGATCCCCAAGCGGTTTCGCCACTTGTCAGGTCTCGATCAGTACTTTGCCATGGCCCGAGGGAAAGAGAATATCCCGGCCCTGGAAATGACCAAGTGGTTTGATACCAACTACCATTACCTAGTGCCAGAGATCGATGAGGATACTCAACCTAAAGCGGATTTTTCTAGTTTCCTGGAAGTAGTTAACCAAGCACAAAGCCTTCTGGGACAAAGAGCTGTTCCCATCATTCTTAGCCCCGTAACCCTACTTTGCCTGAGTCGCCTCAAGGGAAGTTTGCAAGAGCATTTGCATCGTTTACTGCCCTTGTATGCTGAGTTGCTGAGGCAGCTCGCTGCGCGTGGCGTTACTGAAGTGCAGTTCCACGAGCCCATCTTAGTTACAAGCCGAGCAGAAGCCCTAAGAGAAGCAATTACAACTACGTATACCCAATTGGCCACTGCGGAGGTTCCAATTCACCTTGTAACCTATTTTGACGACTTGGGGAACACCTATCCCTGGGTTGTGGAATTGCCAGTGGCAGGCATTGGTCTAGATTTTACGCGGGGGAACAATTTAGAACTTCTGCAGACATATGGCTTTCCCCGGAGCAAGCAATTGGGCGTGGGTCTGGTTGATGCGCGCAACATTTGGAAAATTCGTCCCCAGCGGGTGCTTTCTATCCTAGAGAGCATCCAAAAGGTTACCACCAATTTGCGAATTCAGCCTTCTGCGTCCTTGCAATTTGTGCCCTATGATGCCCGACGGGAAACCCACCTGCCCACTCCTCTGCGTCAAGTGCTGAGTTTTGCAGAACAGAAGCTAGAGGAAGTTGTCCTCCTGGCCCAGGGAGGTTCAGCAGCCCAAGAGCAACTGGCTGTCATTGAAGCCCAGTGGCAGGAATTTGCCCAGTTTAGCCCCCCAAATCCAACTGTACGGGAGCGAGTTCGCCAGATAACCCCCCAAAGCCTGGAGCGTGCTCTACCCTACGACCAACGCCGCCCTCTGCAGCCTCAACTGCCCTCTTTGCCCACCACCACCATTGGCTCGTTTCCCCAAACTGAGGAAGTACGCCAACTGCGGGTCAAGCGCAAACGTGGCGAGATCACTCAGGCGGAGTACGAAGCAGCCATTGATGCGGAAATTGCCCGTTGCATCCGGTGGCAGGAGGAGGTGGGGCTAGACGTTTTGGTTCACGGGGAATTCGAGCGCACCGATATGGTGGAGTTTTTCGGGCAACAGCTAGAAGGCTTTGCCTTTACAGAACACGGCTGGGTGCAGAGCTACGGTAGCCGTTGCGTACGTCCACCCATTATCTATGGTGACGTGGCACGCCGCCAGCCCATGACGGTGCGGGAGTTTCGTGTGGCCCAATCCCTGACTTCGAAAATTGTAAAAGGGATGTTAACAGGGCCCGTAACCCTATTGAACTGGTCTTTTGCACGGGACGATCTCCCAAGACGGGAGCAGGCAATGCAAATTGCTTTGGCATTGCGGGATGAGGTGGCTGACCTGGAGGCTGCAGGCGCCAAGATGGTGCAAATTGATGAGCCAGCCCTGCGGGAGGGTCTACCCCTAAAGCAAGAACGTTGGGACGAATACTTATCTTGGGCGGTAGACGCTTTTCGCTTGACTGCAGGCGTTGCTAAGCCGGAAACCCAAATTCACACTCACATGTGTTACTCAGAGTTTGGTGACATCATGCCCCACATTCAGCGCTTGGATGCAGATGTACTGTCCATTGAAAATAGCCGCAGCAACAACGAAACCCTGCGACAAATTGCGGAGGCAGGCTACCAACATCAAGTGGGGAATGGAGTTTACGACGTCCACAGCCCAGTAGTACCTACTGTAGATCAGATTGTTCAACAACTGAAGACCGCTATGGAGCTTCTGCCACTGCAGCAAATCTGGGTAAATCCTGACTGTGGACTGAAAACCCGCCGCTGGGAGGAGGTCATCCCTGCTTTGAAGAACATGGTGGCAGCAGCAAAAACGCTGCGGGAAGAAATCTCTTCCTCAGCCCAGTAAAACAACTTGCCGACATAGAGAGAAGGCGGTGGTGGCAAGCTAGAAAGTTCTGCTACAGGCCACTACACCGCCTCTACTTTAGTTGGCAAGTGCTAACGGTGGGTGTTCTCCCGGCGCTAGCTTGATAGGCTACCACTTAAGCAGGTTAAATCTCTCCATATCAATGGTGGCGCGATTGCGGTAGATCCCGAGCACAATGGCCAAGCCTACAGCGGCCTCGGCAGCCGCCACAGTGATGACAAACACCGAGAACACCTGGCCGCGAATCAGAGCTGAATCGACAAAGTTGGAGAAGGCCATAAAGTTGAGGTTCACCGCATTGAGCATCAGCTCAATGGACATCAGCACCCGAATGGCATTGCGGCTAACGATCAACCCATAGATGCCAATGCAAAAGAGGATCGCTGCTACTACCAAGAAAAACTGCAGTTGCAACATCGCAAGAGACTCCGATGGGTAGAGAGGGGTATGAGACCAGCTCTAGCGGGTGCTCACTAGCTCTGCTTGCCGCTCTGACTCCGATTCAAGCTGGGGTCGGGCCCGCTCCAGCAAGCTGAGATCCCCCTGTTGGGCTTGGGGAACGACAAACTCTCGACGCGCCAGCACAATGGCCCCGATCAACGCCATCAGCAGCAGAACGGAGGCCAGCTCAAACGGCAACAGATAATCGCTAAAGAAATGCCCCCCGATCACCATAGCGCTGCTTAGAGGCTGGATTGGCTGCAGAGGCCAAGGAGTGTTGAAGGCCATCACCGTAAGCAGGGCAAACAGACCCAAACACACTGCCGCTGTCACTCCATTGCGCAGCCAGCCCAGCTTCAGAGGGGCAAAGGTGTAGCGCCGGTTCACCAGCATAATGGCAAACAGGATCAGTACGTTGACGGCGCCGACGTAGATCAAAACTTGGGCGGCGGCCACAAAATCGGCATTCAAGAGAAGGTACAGCCCAGCTATGCTCAGGAAAACGCCCCCCAAGAGAAAGCCGGAATAGACGATGTTAGGGGCCCAAACCACTCCCAGGGCAAAGCCAATGGCCATTGCCGAGAGCACCCCAAAGCTAACCAGTTGTACGCCTTCTGCAAGGGTCATGGGATCTTCTCTATCGCTGCTCCCTTACCACTGTACTGCCCTGGCGGATTTAAGAGAAGCCCGACTCCTTTTTCAGATCGATAGAGAAATCTCTAGAGTTGGGTCTCACCAACTGCCGCCCGCTCCGCCACCTCCGCTGCTACCGCCACCGAAGTCTGAATCTCCACCTGAATCTCCACCGAAGTCTGAATCTGTGCCTGTGTCGCTGAGCTCGGGGATGACCACCTCTCGCTCGCTGCGGTACCCGCAGATAGGACAGCTCAGGATTTCCAGCTTCAAGCCGCTAGAGGAATAGGTGGCTTCCCT
>NZ_JANSHR010000010.1:0-33515 GCF_047461675.1 Synechococcus sp. R70.1 | reverse complement strand
AGCTTTGGCAGACCACGGGCTGAAAGGGGATCCCCCGCTTCTGGCACAGGGTGCCGTCGGTCACCACAGCCGCCAGGAGGGGCAGCGTCAGCACCAGCCAGTTGCCACTGGCCGACATCAGGAAGAGGCCAAGGCAAAGGGAGCCGGAATAGAGAAACAGTCGAATGGGATCGCTCTGGAGCGAAGAGAGAGCAGCCGCCTCTTAAGTTCGACGGGTCAGGGGGATAGCTCGTCTTGTCCCTCGCTCGGCCTTTAGGTAGACCGGCAAGCGGGAGCGCTGCCACCCCACCCCTAGGATGATGATCCCCAATAGCAGCAGGATCCCTTCCAGGGAGCTTTGGGCAACAGCCAGGGATCCCGCTCCAACCGCTTGAGGAACGGTTGCAGGGGAAAGAGAGGTGGAAGCCTGCTGCCCCTGCAGGGCTGAGGCCAACTGCCGTACTCCCGCTAGGGTGCCGCCGTCGAAGTCTCCGGCGCGAAACCTGGGCAGGATTTGCTGGTCGATAATCTGCTGAACCTGGCTGTCGGGGAGGAGGGTGGTCAAGCCTCTGCCTGTCTCAATCTCTATCCGCCGATCTCCTACCGAGACGAGGAACAACACGCCGTTGTTGCGGCCAGCCTTGCCAATGCCCCAGTAGTTGAATAGTTGCGTAGTGAACGCTTTCGGTGTGGCATATCCCTGGGTATTGGGTACCGTAACCACCGCCATCTCGGCACCGGTGCGCTGCTCAAGCTGGGTGATAAGGCGGTTCAGCTCGTTTTCGGTGCTGCTGCTGAGGATGTTGGCGGTATCGGAAACCCACCCTCCATACTGACGGCGGGGGTTGGGCACTTGTTCAAGAGTAATGGCCCAAGCGGGCTGCGGCAGTAGGAAAATGCCTAGCAAAACTGCCGCCCAAACTTTTGGCATGGCTTACCTGGCTGAGCGCTGCCTTGGTTTTAGCACAGCTATTGGGGATGGAGAGGGTAGCAGTCTCTTGCTGCTTTGCCTTTGGTGTTTGTCGACACAAAAAATAGCGCTGGGACGAGTCTTGGCTTTCCTCTTTTCGCAGGGGAAAGAGGCTAGAGCTCTAAGCAAGGGAAAATCTTCTTCGGTCTAGCTGCAAAGCCTTCCGGATTTTTCTGCACAACTCTTTTTCAGCAAGAGTCAAGCTATTTCTTGCTCCCTCGATGGTTGATTAGAAACCAGAAACTAAGCCAGCAGTGAGGGCCAGGCTTCTTCTTGCCATTCCACCTCAAAGCACTCCTGGGCCATGCGGAGAAAATGCTCAATCAACTCAGGGATCCCTGGCGCCGTGGGGCAAATGTCGTAGATACCAATCACCTGCGAGCCGGGCAGATACCGTTCCCACAGCTCGATGTTGGGCCGCAACAGCAGGGATCCCTGTTGCAGGATCCCCCAAGGCTGCCACAGTTGGGCGTTGCCCATGAGCTTTTTGCCTCGCCAGCTCAAGTCAGCGCGGGTACGGGAGGCAAAGCAACTGATTTTATTGCGGTAGCCTGGATTTGGGGTTGGGCGGTTCTGACCATCCGTCCGGCTGGGAGCAGAAACAGGCGGATCCACTTCAACGCCCAGCGCGGCCAGCCCCTGAACCCAAAAGCGGCAGCAGAAGTCGTACACGCAGGCTCGCTGCAAACGGGGTAGGCGAGCTTGGAGGTAAGAGAGGGGCAGCACCAAGCTGTAGGTGAGCTCTGCCCCCTCTTCAGCCGCCTGATGCAACACCGCCCTTCCCCCCGTGGGCCGGCGCACCACTGGGATCCCTGGCGGGGGATCCCAAACCTGATGCCTGCCTAGAGAAAGGGTGAGCCGATCCCAGCCATAAAAGCGCAAGTAGGGCCTAGGGGCGTGGCGCAGCCGCTGCAAAAGCCAAAAGTCCTGTTCCATTTGCCAGTTGCCAGCGGCCACACGATACGGCAGCCAAGAGCCCTGGGATCCCATCTCAAGCAGGCGGAAACTCTGCTCGGAGCGGCTCGTCGTACTCGTCGGCCAGGCTGGCCACAATGGTAATGGCGCGGGAGATCTCGCCTGCGGTGATCCCTTCTAGGGTGCGGTAATGGTTTAACACCACCTGGTTGTTCCAGATGCAAAAGCGCGCTTCCAGAGTGTCGCTCCAGTTCTTCTCCAGCAGCTTCCGCATGAGCTTAGCCGGCTCCGCCACCGGCAGAGAGAGAACGGGAGACCACACCAACAGGGTATCTTCGGGGGATTCGCCGCTCAGGTGGACGAACACTTCCACGGTGCCGTAGGTGAATTTCCAGGTGTGCCCCTGCTCGTGGTTTTCGTAGGCGGCATCTTCTTTGAGGCTGGAAACCACTGCCGAGACTATTTCAACGTAGCGAGGGGGCTCTTCCACTAGTCCTGGAAAAACCTCTGAGGAACGTTCGATGAGCGGCTCGCTGTAGGCCATGGCCTTTTTCCCTACTCCCTGTCAACCACCTTAACTATACTCCCTAGGAGTCTGAGCTCCTAGCCGGATCCAGCTTGCGCCAGAATGGAGCTGCTTTGGGTTAACTGCAAGCGCGATGGCAACTGCATCTAGCCCATCCCAGAAAGCTATTGGTATTGTGGGGGCCTTGCCAGAAGAAGTGGCCATGCTCACCCAGGCCATGGAAACCCATTCCGTCCATACCTACTTGGGGCGGCAGTTCCATCAGGGATCCCTGGCTGGGCAGCCGGTGGTGGTGGTCCAAGGGGGGGTGGGCAAGGTGCGGGCGGCAACTACGGCAGCTCTGCTGGTGGCTCATTTCCCCATCGGGGGAATCATCTTTACCGGCGTGGCCGGGGCTTTGGCCGATCATCTCCAGATGGGAGATGTGGTGCTGGCCCATGCCGCCATCGAGCACGATTTTGGCACTGGCCGCCCAGAGGGCTTTGTCTTGGGGATCGACTTCATTCCCGAGTTGCGCCATCCTCTAGCCGAGGCCGATAGGGCCCTCTACGACCTGATTGTGCCTCAGCTGGAGCGGATCCCCCTCCACCCTCTGCAGGGACGGCAACCGGCCATCCACCAAGGTCTAGTGGCCACCGGCGATGTATTTGTGGCCGACGCCAACCTACGGCGCCAAATTCGCGAGCGCACCGGGGCCCTGGTGGTGGAGATGGAAGGAGCGGCAGTGGTGCGGGTGGCGCAAGAAGCTGGGATCCCTTGTCTGCTGGTGCGATCGGTCAGCGATGTAGGAAGCGATACCGATTTCCTAACTTTTCTTCAGACAGCGGCTCTCAACTCGGCAGCGGTGGTTCACAGCGTTTTGCAAAGCTTGCCTCCTCCCCTCTGACTCCGGACAAAAGCGGACTTTTGCTCCAGGTTGAGGCTTTCTTCCCGCTCCTACTAGGCTTAGCTAATCCACATGAAGGCAGAAAGGTGCGTTGGCGAGGTTGCCCGGTGTGCCCCAAAGTGGCCTCCGGCCCGCTACGCGAACGGATGGAGCTCAAGTCGAGGACTAGAGGAAAGCCCTCATCAATCTAGCCGTGGGGAGGAAGCGCCGCCCGCTAACAGAAGTTACTAATCCTACTCCGGTGAAGTGGCCAAGATAGAAGCCACCTAGCAGGCTTAAGAACCTCGCACCGCTAGCGCAAATGCTACTTTCTTCCCGGGAGCAGTTTCCCTGTTCGCGCCGGCGAGACGGAGCCCTCAACCTTTAGCCCTGGGGTAGCTTACCGCCAGAAAAAAGCTCTGGCCCCTGCCTTTAGACAGGGGCTCTCTCTAAGCTAAGTCGGAGCGAAAGGATTTGAACCTTCGACCCCCACTACCCCAAAGTGGTGCGCTACCAAGCTGCGCTACGCCCCGACGCACCTGTACCAGAGATTCCCTCTGGAGGTGCTCTACTAAGCTAGCACTAGAAACTGGATCTTGGCAAGAGCTCCCCCCCGGCTGCCAAATCCTGCAAGGGACATGCTAGCCTGGTTAGGCTGTCAAGATCCCACACGCCTGAACCACCGGGTGCCCTTAACTGGGATCTGTTCAGGCGGAGGCTAACCCGTAGGAGATAACTGAACCATGGGCATTGTCACTTTGCCTCAACTGTTGGAGGCTGGAGTTCACTTCGGTCACAAGGCCAGCAGCTGGAACCCCAAGATGCGGCCCTACATTTTTGCTGAGCGCAACGGCATCCACATCATTGACTTGGTGCAGACAGCCCGCTACCTCAATGAAGCCTATGAATACGTGCGGGAGGGTGCCGAGAAGGGCTGGCGCTTTCTATTTGTCGGCACCAAGCGGCAAGCTGCTGGGATCATTGCCCACGAAGCCACCCGCTGTGGCAGCTACTACGTCAATCAGCGCTGGCTGGGGGGCATGCTCACCAACTGGGCCACGATGAGAACCCGTATTGATCGCCTCAAAGAAATCGAAGAGATGCAAAACAGTGGCCTGCTCGACCGCCTGCCCAAACAAGAAGCAGGCCGCCTAAGGCGTGAGTTGGCCAAGCTGGAGAAGTACCTAGGCGGCATCAAAAACATGCGCCGGCTCCCCGACGCTGTGATTATCGTCGATCAGCGGCGCGAAGCCAACGCCGTCCGAGAATGCATCAAGCTTAAGATCCCCATCATCTCTCTCCTAGATACCAACTGTGACCCTGATCTCAGCGACGTCTTCATCCCCGCTAATGACGATGCCATTCGAGCAATCAAGCTGATTGTAGGCAAGCTGGCCGATGCCATCTACGAGGGGCGGCATGGGCAGCTCGACACCGGCGAAGAGGAGGAGTACGACTACGAGGGGGCTGTGGATCTAGAAGAAGACATTCTGGAAGACCTGGGAGACGAAGGGGAGGCCGACGAGGGCGAGTAGCCCCAAAGGGATTCCAGACCCCCCTGGCATTCCCTTGCCTCCTTTCTGCCCCATACCCTTGGGGAGCTAGGTTTAGAATTATTTCCCAGGGGAGCGGCTGCGGAGCTTCGTACGGGGAGAGGGAACCCCTCCCGTGCTAGGCTACAAGAGTAAATAGCTAGCGGCGCGGCGTACTCTGGGGAGCTGCTTTTGTAACCCAGCTTGGGGATCTGTGGTTGGCTTGCCAACTGTAAGGCTGCTCAAAGCCCCTAGCTTTAGCCAGGTGCAGCTTACACCCCGCCATATCCTTCACTTTAGCTGAGGAACTCTCATGAGCGACACCAAGACCAGTGTCAAAATCGATCCCCAACTTGTCAAAAAACTGCGCGAAGAAACAGGCGCAGGCATGATGGATTGCAAAAAGGCCCTGGAAGAAGCTGGCGGCGACAGGGAGAAGGCTATCGTCTTGCTGCGCCAGAGGGGCTTAGCAGGAGCAGCCAAGAAGGCTGGCCGCATCACCGCTGAGGGAGTTGTCGATAGCTACATCCACTTCGGCAACCGGATTGGCGTTTTGGTAGAAGTCAACTGCGAGACCGACTTTGTAGCCCGCAACGAAGAGTTTAGAAAGCTGGTTCAGGACATCGCTAAGCAAATTGCCGCCTGCCAAAACGTGGAGTACGTCAGCATTGACCAGATCCCTCCTGAAGTGGTGGAGCGGGAGAAGGCCATCGAGATGGGCAAAGAGGATCTGGCTAGCAAGCCCGAGCATGTGCGGGAAAAAATTATCCAAGGTCGCCTTGAAAAGCGCCTGAAAGAGCTGTCTCTAATGGATCAGCCCTTCATCAAAGATCCCTCGATCACCGTAGAGGAATTGGTCAAGCAACACATCGCCAAGCTGGGAGAAAACATCCGGGTGCGGCGGTTTGCTCGCTTTGTCTTGGGAGAAGGAATTGAGAAAGAAAAGACGGATTTTGCCGCTGAGGTGGCTGCCCAGGCAGGTCTGAATCCAGCCGAGCCCCAGCCGACACCAGCGGAGACAGCTCCTCCCGAGCCCGCTGCAGGGGCTGCTGAGCCCGCAGCCGCCGAGGGCAAGCCTGCCAAGAAGGGCTCTACCAAGAAGAAATAGCCTCAGCCCAACTTTAGCCGCTAACCTTGGCGCGCTTGGCTCCGACGGCCTTTTCCTGTTCCCGCCATGAGCTACGTTTTGCGCAATGCGCTGATCCCCACTGCTAGCGGCTACGAGACGACAGATGTCCGCATTGAAGGGGAGCAAATCGCCGCTATCGGCAAGGGGTTGTTGGCAGGGGCGCCAGGCAGCGTGGAACTGAACGCTGACAACAAGCTCCTGCTGCCGGGCTTTGTTAACGCCCACACCCACTCTTCCGAGCTGTGGCAGCGAGGGATCATCCCGCCCTACCCGCTAGAACTTTGGCTAGCGCAACTCCATGAGTACGCGCCGCCGGATCCAGAAAAGATTTATCTCAGCGCCCTGGCGACGGCGGTGGAAACTCTGCTTAGCGGCGGCACGACCGTAGTGGATCACCTGATCCTCATTCCCGGCCAGGAGCTGGCCACTGTTGAGGCAGCCGTGCGGGCCTATCGGGAGGTCGGGATCCGCGCCTTCATTGGTCCGCTGCTTCAGGATCAGGCTCTCCCCGCTTGCCTGCCGGGTGGAGAAGGGGGGTCGGCAGCCTATCCCCTCTCTACCGCCGAGGTGTTGGCCATGCTGGAAGAGGCAGTTCAAAAGTATCACCGGCCTGAGGAAGGCATCAGCCTAATGGTGGCCCCCACTGGCATTCAACTCTGCTCCGACAAGCTGTTCGAAGGCTGTGCTGAGCTCAGCCAGAAGTACAACCTGCCTCGCCACGCCCACCTCTTGGAAACCCGCGCCCAGCAGCTGCTGGCTCAGGAAAAGTACGGCTGTAGTGCTGTGGAGCATCTGGAGCGCCTGGGCTACCTAGACCGAAAAACTTCCCTAGCCCACTGCGTTTGGCTGACTGCAAGCGATATCGAGATCTTGGCCCGCACAGGCTCGACGGTTGTTCACAACCCCTTGAGCAACCTGCGCCTGGGCAGCGGCATTGCCCCTATCTTGAAATACCGTCAAGCGGGGGTCAACGTGGCCTTTGGCTGCGATGGAGCGGCCAGTAACGACTCCCAGGATCTCCTAGAGGCGATCAAAATCGGCACCATCCTGCACAACGTCACCGATCCCGACTACCGGCACTGGATCTCCCCCCGCGAGAGCGTTGAAATGGCCTCCCGTGGTGGGGCCATCGGCCTGGGGCTGGGGGACAAGCTGGGATCTCTGGAAGTGGGCAAGCAGGCTGACCTGGTGCTCTATGATCTCACCCAACTGTCGCTGCTACCTCGCACGGATCCCATTGGGCTACTGGTGCTGGGCCGGCCCACCCAAGCAGTCCACAGCGTCTGGATCAGGGGAAAACAAGTGGTGGCCGATGGCGAAGTAACGACGGTGGATGTAGCCAAGCTGCGGCAGGAGCTATTTCGACACAGCTCCTGGGATCCCTTCCGCCGCTCTCAGCAGGCAGCCCAGCTGGAGGCCCGCTACCGTCAGGTGATGGGTTTGCCGGGGTAGCCATGGCGGGGATCCCTGGGAAGTCAGAGATGGACTGGGCCAAAGCCACCGAGCAGGTGAAGCAACAGGCGCGGGCGCTGGGCTTTGACAAAGTCGGCATTGCCAGCGCGGCAAACCCTCCTGATTGGGCAGGTCTACGGGCCTGGCTGGCTGCCGGTATGGCTGCCGACATGGCCTGGATGGCGGATCCGCGGCGCCAGAATCTGGAGCTGGTGCTGCCGGGGGTACAATCCCTAATCTGTGTAGCCCTCAATTACTACACTCCCACCCCCCACAGCCGGGATCCGGCCAAAGGCAAGATCTCCCGCTACGCCTGGGGGCGAGATTATCACCGCGTGCTGGGACGGCGACTCAAACAGCTCCACCTTTGGATGCAAGCTCAATTTCCAGATTACCAGGGTCGCTTCTACGTAGACACTGGCCCGGTGGCAGAAAAGCCCTGGGCCATGCAGGCGGGCTTGGGTTGGATTGGCAAAAACAGCCTCCTGCTTACCCGCGAGTACGGCTCTTGGGTGTTTCTGGGAGTGATCCTGACCACTCTCAAGCTGGTTCCCGACCGTCCCCATACTGCCCACTGTGGCACCTGCACCCGCTGTCTGGAGGCCTGCCCCACCCAGGCCATCGTCAGTCCAGGGGTAGTGGATTCGCGCCGCTGCATTGCCTACCACACCCTGGAAAGCCACGCCGAGCGGATCCCTGCTGAGATTGCCCAGAACCTGCACAACTGGGTGGCCGGCTGCGACATCTGCCAGGAGGTTTGTCCTTGGAACCAGCGCTTTGCTCGGCCCAGTCCCCTTCCCGACTTTCAGCCTTACCCTTGGAATGTTGCCCCCGATCTCCAAGAACTGGCCCGGATCGGCGATGAGGAGTTCGACCGCCGGTTTCCCGCCTCTGCCCTGCGCCGGCTCAAGGCCCACCGCCTGCGCCGCAACGCCCAAGCTGCCCTCCACGGAGATGCCGATTCGGCAGTAGGTGAGCCGGGATTAGATCGCCATCGAGTGGAGCCTCTAGAGCAGCCAGCGCAGCTCCCCAGCGCTACACTCTCAGGCCGCTCAGAGTAATGGACGAAGGTGATGGCTCATGTGCCCCTGAACTATGGACCAAGCCCGCCAGGTGGCCAACCAAGCGCCTCTCAGCCTGCTGAATGGCACTCTTCCAACCGCGAAACGCCCTAGGTTGCCCGCAGTTGTACTGGCATGACCAAATAGCAGAGGCGCATCGCCCCAATTGGCTTCCAAACGGCTGGCTGCGTGGCTCCGTTGAGCTCCAGGCTCACCTGCTGCGTGTGGAACACCTTGAGAGCCTCCAGCAGGTAGCGGACATTGAAGGCCACCTCGAGATCAGGGCCGGTCATCTGTACTGGCAGCAATTCCTCGCCACTGCCTACGTCGGGTGCCTCGGTGCTAATGCGTAGGGTTTGGGTTGCCGCAGAGAGACTGAGCTTGATGATGTCGTTCCGCTGGGCAGCAAACACCCCCACCCGCTCTAGGGACTCCACCAGGGGCCGACGCTCTAAGGTTACGTGTCGCTCGAACTGCTTGGGCAGCAGACGGTTGTAGTCGGGGTACTGGCCCTCCAAAAGGCGGCTGGTAATCCGCTGCTGGCACTGAGCGCTGCTGGCGCCAGGGGGCAGAACAAATTGCACCTGCGACCGGTCAAACCGCAACTCCACCCTGGAGGCAACCGTTTGGGAGCCGAGGATGCGCTCCACCTCCCGCAGAGTTCGAGCAGGAATGGTGAAGTCAGGTCCTCCCCTGGATACCTCGACCGGGATTCCCTCAACTTCCACTTGGGCTATGGCCAGCCGATGTCCATCGGTAGCCGCAAACTCTAGCTGTGGCGGATCCCCTGGCACGAGCTTGACATGCACCCCTGTGAGCACCTGCTTGGTCTCGTCACTAGAGGCAGCAAAGAGGGTCTGGTCAATGCCCTGCAGTAGGCTCTCAATGGGCACCTCTAGAGCCTGCGCCGCGGGGTGTTCAAGGGACTCGCTCCCGCCGGGGCAAGCGGCAGCCACCTCGCTGGCAGCAGGGATCGCCACCTCCGGCAGGGTGGGGTACTCCTCTGCTGCAACACTGCGCAACTGGTACTGGCCAGCAGCTGAGGTGAGGAGGACACGCCCCTGAGCTTGGCTCAGGGTAACTGGGCCTCTAGGCAGACGGCTGACAATGTCGCCAAACAGCTTGGCTGGCAAAGCCAGGCGACCGGATGCCTTCACCTCCGCTTCAAACTCGCTGCGAATGCCTAAGCTGAGGTCAAAGCCAGTCAGCGCCACACGCTGCATTTCTGCACTGGCCTCTACCAGCACGTTGGCCAGAATCGGCAGGGCAGGGCGGCTGGCAACCGCTCGCCCAACTGTTGCCAGGTGCTGGCTGAGCTCGGCTTGCTCACAGGTAAAGCAAAGGCTGCCGCTAGGACTCTCTCCCGCTTGGGGGAAGGGCTGGCCCATAGCGTCGTCAACGCCGTGGAGATCTCCAGACCTGCCGTCGCGCGGGGCAGACGCGAACAGGGCAGCCCCGGATTCTCCCTCCACAGGACGCTGAGCTTGCACCATTGCGGGACTTGCGAGCTGAGTATGCCAATCCTAGCACCCACTCGCCCCAGGCGATCCCTTAGCTTGCACTCTCGCGCGCGAGGAAGATTACAAACCACGATCCCTACCCAATTTAAATTTTTAACTAGTAGTAGTAGGGCCTGTGGAAATTGTGGAAATTGATTGCCCGACGATTAGCAAAGCCTTACGCCGCAAGCCTTTGAGCTTATTCCCTGCCTGTGGAAAATCTGTGGATAACTTGGGGGTCTTTTCCACAGGGTATTTATACCTTGTGGATAACCTGGGGTCTTTTTCCACAGGTTTTCCACAGTTTTCCAAAGTTTTCCACAAGTTTTCCACAGGCTGGCAAGGCGGGAGCTTGAAAAGTTTACAAAACTTAATGCTCTGCTCCTTGGGGATCCTCTAGACTGGGAAGCCGTAGCCTCAGGAGGGATCCCATCCAGGTTAGGGGCGACCTGGCAGGGAGTGGCTAGGGGCTTTTTGGGAAAGCAGAAGATAGATTGGTAGCCTGCTCCCTTCAAGCAGCTAGGAGGGGGGGCTTGTGGGCAGCTAAGCTACCTCAGTACAGAGTGTTAAGGAAGGGGAAGGGTGGCTAAGCCAGAAGAGCTTCCTTGGTGGCAGCGTGTTCTCTCTCAAGAGCCTCACCCATTTCCTCATCCTCAGGCTCCGGAGCGGCATCTTGGCAATGCTTCATGGCCTGCAGCAGCAGCGCTTCTCCCTCTTGCAGCGTCTCGATGCGGCAGAGAAGGGCGCGAAAGTGGGAGGCGCCGGCAAAGCCTTTGACATACCAGGTCATGTGCTTGCGGGCCTGCCGGATCCCGCGCTCCCCCTTGTATTCCCAAAGCCCTCGCAGATGCTCCAAGGCTACTTGAATTCGCTCTAAGGGAGTAGCAGGCGGTCTCTCTTGCCCGGTCTTAAGGAAGTGATCGATCTCTCCCACTAGGAAGGGGTAGCCCATTGTGCCGCGGGAACACATCACCCCGTCAGCGCCGGTTTCTTCGAGACACTTCACGGCTGCAGCGGTGGAGAAGATGTCTCCATTGGCAATGACCGGGATGCGCAGACGTTCCTTAACGCGGCGGATCCACTCCCAGCGGGCTCTGCCGCTGAAGCCCTGGGCACGTGTCCGAGCGTGTACAGTAATAAGTTGGGCTCCTGCCTCCTGAAGGCGGTAGGCAAAATCCAAAATGTTAATCTCCTCGTCCGACCAGCCCAAGCGCGTTTTTACGGTAACGGGCACCTCCACTGCCTTGGCCACTGTCTCAACAATTTTTGCAGCGGTGTCTGGATCTCGCAGCAGGGAAGAGCCCCCACCGTTTCTGGTAATCTTATTTACCGGGCAGCCCATGTTGATATCCACCAGGGTTGCCCCTTCGTCCACAGCCATGCGAGCGGCTTCAGCTAGGAAATGGGGCCGGCAGTCAAACAACTGAATGCCAATGGGCTGCTCCCCCTCCCCCACCTCCATAACGCGGGGCAACTCGCGGGCATAGTGCAAGCCGATGGCGCTGACCATCTCAGTGTAAACCATGCTTTGAGGGGCAAAACGGCGGACTAGCCGCCGGAAGACCATGTCGGTTACCCCTGATAGCGGTGCCTGAAAAACCCGACTGAAGATCTTCACTCCCCCAATCTCTAGGGGTTGGGCCATTCGGGCTTGCAACTGCGGTGAAAGCTGCAGGCTCATTAGAAGCCGACGCAACTACCCTTCTTTATTGACAAAGTAAAGAAGGCCCAGGATGCGCGCCTGTTTGATCGCTTTGGAGACTTGCCGCTGCTGCTTGGCGGTTAGCCCTGTAATGCGGCGAGGCAGGATTTTGCCGCGCTCGGTTACGAACTTCTTGAGCAGCTCAACGTCAGTGTATCTAATGGGTTCTCCCGGCTTGATGGGAGACAAGCGACGGCGAACGTAAACCATAGCTCCAGAACTACTTGATCTCCTTGTGAAGAGTATGGCGGTTACACTTGGGACAGTATTTTCTCAGCTCCAAGCGACCGGGTGTGTTGCGGCGGTTTTTGGTAGTGGTGTAGCGGTTCACACCTGGAGAACGCTTGTTAACGTTGGTGCGGCACTCCGTACACTCCAGCGTAACGATGATGCGAGCGCCTTTTCCCTTGGCCATGGTGAATTCCTCTGCGGAGAGAGTATTAGGCTACCTCTCCAACCTCAGCAGCCGTGGTTGGAGAAGGGCTTGCGTGTAAGCGCAACTACCAATTATCCAACTTTTCTTTGAGGGAAGCAAGCCAGCTTTTAACTTGCTTGCTGGTCTGCTGGCGAAGGCTGCGGGTGTTGCGGCCAACATCCTGACGTAGGCGCCCTAGCTGGCTGGAGAGACCCCGTACTGCCTCGTTGCGCTGGGCTTTGCGCAGAAGATCCCGTGCAGCCAGTTTAACGTCCTCAGTAGCTTCTCCCTCGAGGATTTCTTGGAGCAGCCGCAGGACTTTTTCATCCAGGTGGTAGCCCTGCTCGGATTCCACCACTAGGGTGCGCCCGGCGCGGTCGTGGATGCTCTGGCGCTTTTCCTTGTCGAAGAAGGCAAACAGTCCGTCGGCAGCCAGCGGCACCAGCAGGGCTGCCGTGAGGATAAACAGCGAGAGCACTCCCTCGCGGGCCAAGGAGCGAACTAGGTGAGGTGAGGCCTCGGTTTCCGGATCCAGGGTTTTGAGGTTCAGCAGCCATTTGCCCAAGCTCTGGCCAGCGGGTCGAGATTGGAAGTAGCCGCGGTTCACCAGCCAAGCGGCAAAAAAGGCAACATAGCCGGTCATGTCCACGGCAGCCGCATCGGCTCCTACCAGAGAAGCCAAGCCCTGCGCCAGGTAGGAAACCCCCAGTCCCAGCCCAAAATCTAGAGCAAAGGCGCCGACCCGTTTGCCCCAGGGAGCCAGTTTGGGCAGGGTTTCCTCATCCTGGGGAACCCTAGCCGATTGCTCGGCCTGTACAGGAGGCAGGGAGGTTGCTGGGGGCAAGGCGCTAAAGGTTTGCCACTCGCTGGCGCTTTGGTCCAGTTGTTCGGTTTTGGGCCGTTCGAAATAGGGTCTGGGATCCGTCATCGCTGGTTGGGACAGTTTTTACCATTCTAGCGAGGCAAACCTACACCTCCAGCGCTAGGGGAACAGGGCTGCGGCGAGGGATCTCGTAGGTCATCCGATCCCGAGCCAGGAGGGTGTTGGGAAAAATGGCCCGGGCTTCGGCCAGCAGGTCTTCCAAAGTGATGGGGCCATCCGAGGTGTAGCGAGGGCTGAAGTGGGTGAGGATGAGGGTCTGGGCTTTGGCCTCGGCAGCCACCCGCGCAGCCATGGCAGCAGTGGAGTGCTTGGCGCGCTGGGCCAAGTCGCGATCGGCTTCGGCATAGGTGGCCTCGTGGATGACCAGATCGGCGGCGCGAGAGAGGTCAACGGCGTTGCGGCAGAAAGTCGTGTCGGTGCAATAGGAGAACTTGCGGCCTGGAATGGGATCCCCCACGTAGTCTCGTCCGTGGAGCCAGCGGCCTTGCCAGAAGATGGATTGCCCAGCTTTGAGCTGGCCGTAGAGGGGACCAGGTGGGATTCCATCCGCTTGGGCCTTGGCCACGTTAAAAGTGCCTGGTCGGTCCTGTTCCACCACGCGGTAGCCAAAGGCAGGCACCCGGTGATCCAGGGGCGCGCAAAAGACCCAGTACTCCGGATCCTGGAGAATGAGACCTGTCTCTACGGTGTGAACCCGAAAGGAATAGGGGATCCGCGTCTCGCTATATCGCAGCACCGCCTTCAGATACTCTTCTAGGCCAGGGGGACCGTAGATGTCGATGTGTTGGGGAGTGCTGCCTAGGCCGCAGGAAGCCAACAGTCCCGGCAGGCCGTAGATGTGATCACCGTGCATGTGAGTGATGAAAATGCGGCGCAACTGGCTGGGGCGCAGCTCGTCTAAGCGCAGGAGCTGGTGTTGGGTGCCCTCGCCACAATCAAACAGCCACCATTCCGACCGCTGCGGAAACTGCACCGCCACTCCTGACACATTGCGCTGGCGGGTGGGCATGCCAGAGCTGGTACCCAGAAAGGTAACCCGGATGGCGTTAGGATCCGTCACAAGGGTCAAACGTCGACAACGTTAAGGAACGGGATCCCTAGCTTATCAACTGTTTCTGCCTGGAAAGGATTGTTAGGATAGGGGTACGTGTCAGCTTTCCCGCCATGATCACCTTGACCGATAGCGCCATCCAAGAGCTAAAGCGCCTGCGCAGCAAGTACGAGAAAGAGGGATCCCAGCCCATCTTGCGCCTGGGGGTCAAGCCCAGCGGCTGCTCTGGCCTCTCCTATGTGATGAACTTTGAGTCTCAGGCCAACCCCGACGATCACACCTTCGACTTTGGGGATCTCCGGGTGGCGGTGGATCCCTTGAGCATGACCCTGCTCCAGGGCCTCACTGTCGACTTTTCCGAAGATCTGTTGGGGGGTGGCTTCAAATTCAAGAATCCCAATGCCGTGGCTACCTGCGGCTGCGGCACTTCCTTTGCCACTGCTGAAACTGCTGCTGTCGGCCATTAGGGGGCCTCAAGGATTGGATGGCACTAGACTGGGCAGGCGTAGTACAAACCAGGTCCACCCCTTTTGGCTAGTGACCTGGATGTGGCCCCGCAGATACTCCACCCACTGCTTCACCAAAGCCAGCCCCAAACCGCTGCCTGGCTGGACCCAGGGATCCGTGGTGGGCACGCGGTAAAAGGGCTCGAAAATGTGGGGCAAGTGTTCGGGCTCAATCTGAGCACTGTTACCGACCCTAAACTCGACCCCTCCAGGAATCGACTGGATCTCTAGACAGATAGTGCCACCTGGCTGGGTAAACTTGCAGGCATTGCTCAGCAGTTCTTTGAGAACCTGATCCAGGAGCTGCGGATGGCTGTAAAATCCCGAGGCAGGCGGGTGCAGATCCCCAACCTGTAGCGTGAGGGAGTGGGCCTGCGCACATTGCCGTGCCGACTCGAGCAAGCTCTGCCAAAAGCTGGGCAGATCAATGGCCGCAACGGCAGAGCCCCACTCTTTCCCTTGCAGACCCTGCAGAGCCAACAGGCGGTCGATAAGATGGATTTCGACCTCGCACTCCTGCAGGGCAATGTCCCGGTACTGCCGCTGCTTCTCGTTGAGGGGGGTGCGGCCCAGGAGTTCCAAGGCTAGTCTGATTTTGGTTAAGGGCGTGCGCAGCTCGTGGGAGACCGCGGCCAAAAAGTGGTCTTTGAGGCGGTTGAGCTGCTCCAAATCTGCTACCTGGCAGGCCAGTTGAGCAGTGCGCTCCTTCACCTTGGCTTCCAGTTCTTGGTTAAGCTGTTGTAGACGGCGTTGGGCCTGGCTAACTTGCAGCAAGTGGCGCAGCCGCCGCTTCAGAACTGACCAGTGGATAGGCTTAGGGATGTAGTCACTGGCTCCTGCAGCAAAAGCCTCGTTGACAAAAGCTTCGTCTTCCAAAGCGGTGACGATTAAAATCGGCATGTCAGGGTTTTGAGCATGGAGGCGGCGACAGCACTCAAACCCATCTAGGTCCGGCATCACCGCGTCCAGGAGTACTATATCTGGCTGGTAGCGGCTTGCAGCTTCTAGGCAGGCTATGCCGCTGTCGGCTTCTAGGATGTGGTAGCCTTCTCGCTCCAGGGCGTAACGAGCCAAAAGCCGCTGGCTGGGATCATCGTCCACAATTAGGAGAAGAAGTCCCTTCTCCGCGGAAGCGGAGTTAGATCCAGTCAAAAGACCAACCTCAAGCTCCTGCATGGGCACCTGGATGGAGAAGTAGGGAGGTTTTGGCACAGCAGCCGACAGCTCGAGGATAACCCGCTGATACTTGGCTTCCAGCCGTCGGAGAGACCTCTCAATTGTATCCCGTTTTACAGATTTGGCCAAGTGCCTTAGCCCCTAGTGTGCTGCTGCTCCTGAGGCGATGGGCCAGTGGGCCACAGCTTGGGCATCTTGCTACTAGGGATCCCAGCAGGGCTTGGCTGGCTTGCCGGATCTCCTGGCAGGGGTTTCCGAAGGATCCGTAGGCTGGCCAAAACAACAATTGTCACTTCTGAAGCAAAAAAGTTCTCCTACCCCTCTGAGAGGGGTGTAGACTCCCTGGCTTTTCTGCTCAAGGGGTTTGACGGGATCCCTGGCGCCAGCGGCGGTAGAGTTTTTCCAGATCTACCCAGACCATCACCACGGTGCTAAAGCCCATGCAAATGAGCAGTTCTGAAAGGGTCAACTCTTCCGTCCCGAAAAAGCTGCGCAGGAAGGGCACATAGAGCAGGGCCAACTGCAGCAGCAAAGTGGCCAACACGGCCCCCAGCAGGTAGGGATTGGAAAAGGGGTTGAGCTCGATGGTCAGCTTGTCATTGGAGCGAGCCGCCAGCGCATGGCCCATCTGAGCAATACACAGGGTGGTAAAGACCATCGTGCGCCAGTGGGGGATATGGGCTTTCACGATGGCCGTCATCAGGATCGTGGAGATGGCAAAGACCACGCCGACGCGCACCATGTAGGCTCCCAGCCCCTGGGCGAAGATGCTTTCCTTGGGGTTGAAGGGAGGGCTCTGCATCACCCCCGGCTCTGCTGGCTCCATTGCCAAAGCCAAAGCCGGCAGGCCGTCGGTTACCAAGTTCATCCACAGGATCTGCAGGGGCGTCAGCGGCACGTCCTCTAGGCCCAGGAGAGGTGTAGCCGCCACAGTCAACACCTCGCCGATGTTGCTGCCCAAGATGTATTTCACAAAACGGCGGATGTTGTTGTAGACCACCCGTCCTTCTTCAATGGCCGCCACGATGGTGGCAAAGTTGTCGTCCAAAAGCACCATGTCGCTGGCCTCTTTGCTTACATCGGTGCCGGTAATCCCCATGGCGATGCCGATATCTGCTTGGCGCAGGGCAGGGGCGTCGTTGACCCCATCCCCCGTCATGGCCACAAACTGGTTTTGTTTCTGCAGGGCCTGCACGATGCGCAGCTTGTGCTCGGGGGCCACGCGGGCATAGACGTTGACCCTTTGCACCGTCTGCAGCAGCTCCTCAAAGCTAAGGCGGGAGAGGGTGCGCCCATCAATGGCCTGGCTCTCGGAGTCGAGAATGCCCAGCTCGCGGGCAATAGCTATCGCAGTGAGTTGGTGATCGCCGGTTACCATGAGGGTGCGGATCCCGGCCTGGCGGCAGCGGGCTACGGCTTCCCGCGCTTCGGGCCGAGGGGGATCGTACATGCCCACTAGGCCCAGCCACACCAAGTTGCGCTCGATCTCCTCGAGGTTCTCCGGGATCCCCTGTAGCCGCTGGGTGGCCACCCCCAAAACCCGGATGCCCTGGGCCGCCAAACGGTTGTTGGCAGCCAGAATGGCTTGTCGATCGGCTTCTGACAGCGCCTGCCAAGTTCCACTTTTCTGGATATAGGCACACTGCTCCAGCACCAGCTCGGCAGATCCCTTGACGTAGACGCCGTAGCTGCCCTCCTCTTGCACCACCACGCTCATGCGCTTGCGCTCTGAGCTAAAAGGGATCTCCTGCACCCGCGGGTGCTGCTCCTGCAAAGAAGCTTTCTGCAGATTGGCCTTGGCAGCAGCCACCAGCAGGGCGGCCTCCGTGGGATCCCCCAGGATCGACCAGGTGGGGGCAGCGCCACGCTGGGCTGGGAGAGTGGCTTGCAACAGGGCGTCGTTGCAGAAGACCACGGCTCTGAGAAGGGCCTGCAGGTCGGGGGCGCTCTGGGGATCGATGGGCTGGCCGCCGCAGTAGAAGGATCCCTTGGGAATGTAGCCAGTGCCGCTGACGTGGTAGTGGCGGTCGGGGGTGAGGATGTCGGTGACCACCATTTTGTTTTCGGTGAGGGTGCCGGTTTTGTCGGAGCAGATGGTGGTGACGGATCCCAGCGTCTCCACGGCTGGCAGGCGGCGGATGAGGGCGTTGCGGCGCACCATGCGCTGGGTTCCAATAGCCAAGGTAACCGTGGTTACAGCCGGCAGCCCTTCCGGCACCACCGCCACGGCCATGCTGAGGGAAGTTTCCAGCAGCGAGGTGAAAGGCGCCAGGCTTCTGGCCTGCAGCAGCCCCACAATCACCACCAGAGCCACCAAGACCAGGGATCCCGACACCAGCACATTGCCCAACTGGCTCATGCGCCGCTGCAGGGGAGTGGGCTCGTTTTCTACTGCTTGGAGCAGCTTGGCCACCTTGCCCAGCTCCGTGTTCATGCCGGTGGCCGTAACCAGGAGGATCCCTCGCCCCTGGAGCACCTCGGTGCCCATGAAGGCCATGTTGCGCCGCTCTCCGAGCTCAGTTTCCTCGGGGAGGACACAATCGGCCTGCTTGGTAACCGGCACCGCCTCCCCCGTCAAAGCCGCCTCCCGCACCTGGAGGTTGACTGCTTCCACCAAGCGCCCGTCGGCTGGGATCTGCACCCCGGCCTCCAGCAGCACCCGATCTCCTGGCACCAACTGGTTAGCAGGGATCTCCTGCCACAGGCCGTCCCGCTGCACCCGCACGCTGGGGGAGGCCAGTTTTTTCAGGGCGGCCAGCGCCTTTTCCGCGCGGCTTTCTTGCAAGTAGCCCAGCAAGCCATTGAGACCCACCACCAGCAGAATGGCCAGGGCGTCCTTAGGAAACTCTCCCTTTTGCAGATCCAGAAGGGCTGAGATCGCCGCCACGGCGATCAGCATCAGCAGCATGACATTGCGGAATTGGTCAAGGAAGAGCTGCCAGGCGCTGCGGCCAGGAGAGGAGATCAGCTCGTTGGGGCCGTATTCCCGCTGCCTTTGGGTAACCTGCTGGCTAGTCAGGCCACAGTCGGGGTCGCTTTGCAACTTCTGGATAACAGCCGGAAGAGGCAGGCTATGCCAAGCAGGGGCATCCGAATGAGGAGATCCAGCAGCTTGGATCATGGGGACACTCAGGGTCAATGGACAAATTGTACGTTAGCTGTTGTCAGCCCTCTGATCCCGCTCCAGTAGCGGGTCTTTCGAAGTTTTCCAAAGAGGATCCCAGTCTCGCTGATTTCGTGGCAAGGTGGGGACAGATGCCGCATCGGAGGCTGCTATGGAGAGCAAGACTCCTGCTCGCGATGTCCAGGTGGCCACCATTGGTCCCTCTACCCTGGTTTTTCGCTCCCGCACCTGGAATCGCCTAAAGTTTGAGCTGGAATATGCCCGGCAGCGGGGCACCACGGCTAATAGTTATCTCATCCAGGCGCGGCAGACCTTGCTCATCGATCCCCCAGGAGAATCCTTTACCGACATCTTCTTGGAGGAGCTGGCCCAACACCAGTACCTGCAGCGGCTGGACTTTATCCTACTGAGCCACGTCAACTTCAACCGCATCGCCACCCTCAAAGCGCTTCTGCCGCTGGCTCCCTATGCGGTGGTGCTCTGCTCTAAGCCCGGATCCCTCACCCTGCGAGCGGCCTTTGAAGGCATGGAATCCCCAACTCCTAGCCGTGACGAAGAGGAGGCTGCCGATTTTGGCATTGCCTACGGAGCTAACCAGTCCTTTCGCCTGCGCGTGATCCGAGATGGGGATCGCCTGGATCTGGGGGAAGGCCATGAGTTGCATTTTCGCACCGTGCCCACGCCCCGCCACCCCGACGCCCTCTGCACCTACGATCCGGCCACGGGGATCCTCTTTACCGACAAGCTGTTTGGCGCTCATGTGTGCGACGAGCAGGTGTTCGACGAGCATTGGCGGCAGCTCAGCGAAGACCGCCGCTACTACTTTGACTGCCTGCACCGCAGCCAAGCGCCCCAGGTGAAGGCAGCCCTAGCCAAGTTGGAAGAATTCCCCGCCCAGATCTACGCCCCTGCCCACGGCCCCCTGGTGCGCCACAGCCTACGGCGGCTGCGCTTGGATTACCACCTGTGGTGCGAGGAGAATCCCCTGGAGCAGCGGGTAGCTCTCCTGTACACCTCCGCCTACGGGAACACCGGCCTGATGGCGGTGGCTATTGCCCAAGGCTTGGAGCGGGCGGGAGTTACCGTGGAGCGGGTTAACTGCGAATGGGCCACTCCTGAAGAGATTGCCCAAGCCCTAGAGCGCTGCCAGGGGTTCATTATCGGATCCCCCACCTTGGCCGGCCATCCTCCAGTTCAAATCCAAACAGCCCTGGGCATCATTCTCTCTTCCGTTCCCACCACCAAGCTGGCCGGGGTCTTTGGCTCCTACGGCTGGAGCGGCGAAGCCGTGGATCTCATTGAGAGCAAGCTGCTCAATGCCGGCTTTACCCTGGGGTTTGCAACCATCCGCGCTAGGTTCAAGCCTACCCATGCAATCCTGGAAGCCTGTCAAGAGGCGGGATCCCAGTTTGCCCAAGCCTTGCGCAAGGCCAAGCGAGCCCGCACCTCCCGCCAAGGGGGTGTTGAAGCGCAGGCGGATCGGCTGGTGCAGGCCTTCAGCCGGGTAGTGGGATCCCTCTGCGTGGTTACCGCCCTGCAAGATGGGATCCCGCGCGGCTTTCTCACCTGGTCAGTGGCCCAGGCCAGCTTCAACCCCCCAGGCCTTACCCTCTCTGTGAGCAAGGAAAGCGAGGCAGAGTTGCTTACCCGTCCCCAGGTGCCCTTTGTACTCAACATTTTGCGGGAGGGCAAAAGCAGCAGCCTGCAGCGGCACTTTCAACGGCCTCAACGCCCTGGCGAAGATCGCTTTGCCGGTCTAGCCATCGCCACTGCCGAGAATGGCTGCCCGATCCTTTTGGATGCCCTGGCTTACCTAGAGTGCCGTGTCAAAAGTTGGATGGAGTGTGGCGATCGCTACCTAGTCTATGCCGAGGCAGAGCGCGGCAAGGTGCTGGATCCCACGGGGGTTACCGCCATGCGGCGCGGGTAGAGTAAAGTGGAACAAGTTAAGTTCTTTGCTAATTTCAAGGAGAAAGCAATCCTGGAGATCGTTGGGAAAATCCTTTGGGGAGCCCCAAAGGCGGCTGCGGAGATTGCTGCCGAGGTTGTGGGAAAATCTGCAGGTGCTGTCCTTGGCACTGCTAAGGTCGTCGGTCAGGCGACTCAAGCAGTTGCCCAAGCTGCTTTCGACTAGGTACTGAGGTCGCTCGAGGAGCAGGAGAAGTTCTTGCTGGAGCTAGCGCAACTGCTCTCCATCTTAGGGGAACTCTTGCTGACGGAACCTGGAACTATCTTGTCGAGGAAGCTGTCCACCACAAGCCTGAGCTGATCCCTATCGAGCCCTCCCTAGGCTGGGACGAGGCCCTGGTTTTTATCAACGGTTTTCTCAGCGAAGGCGAAACCCAACCTTGGAAAAAAAGACTATTGTGGGAAACACTCCGACGGGCTGGGTGGAAGGGATCCCTATACTACCTCTGGTGGGATGCTTTCAGTCCGGTGAGATTCGCCTTATCCACCCTTAAGCTTGGCGTAGGACTGCTTGCCCACTGGGAAGCCCACAAAGCTAAAGCCAAAAAAGTGGGGCTTGACTATGGCTATCCTCTGCTCTCCTCTTTGCCGGAAAGACAGATTACGCTGATGGGGTTTTCCTTGGGAGCTAGGGTAGCCTACTACATTATGCGAGGTTGGCCTAAGACTGTAGATCCGCGCCTCAAGGATATCATCCTGCTCAGTGGTGCCGTTAGAAGGCAAGCCGATAAGCAGTGGAGCCTGCATGTAGAAAATATCACGGGAAAACTGGTGAATATCTACAACGAAGACGATCTGGTTTTGGCCTACGTCTTCAAAGTCCCATCCCTCAACCGCAGCCCCTGCGGGATCAAGCCAATTAAAGAGTTTCACCCCAGAATCGAGAACCTTAATGCCACTCACTTAATTGGCTCTGTAGAGCACAGCTACAAAGCCTATCTACCTCACCTGGAGCTCCTTCTGGATCAGAAGCTGGACTGGAAAGCTCGCTGCAGTCGCCTGCTCTAGGTGGGTAACTGCAGGTAGCCTCTAACCCTACAAAACCACAACCAGAGACTTTTGTTGCTGGCGGTCACCCTCCGGAGAGAGCTCAGCTTCAAGAGCAGTTGGCTTTTTCTGGAAACAGCAGTACACAAACTTTTGCACAGCGCCAGCGGGGGTGCGGTGCTCTTCTTGCTCATGCTTTAGGAGGTTGAAAGCGCTACCGAACTCTGCCTGCAAGAGATCGGGCGAGTAGCGCACAACAGGCAGGCCAGTGCATTGCGTAGGTCCATCTTCAGCGAAGGTGGCTATGATAGTAAACCCTCCCGGCTTTACCGCTCTCAGGACATTGGCCACGTATGCTCGCCGATCTTGAGGATTCGTAAGAAAGTGAAACGTTGCCCGGTCATGCCAAATGTCGTAGGCGTTGGCCGGCAGAGTTAGCTGGGTAATGTCGCCCTCTACCCAGTTGACTGTGTTTCCCCGCTCCCCCAGGCGGGCCTTTGCCACTGCCAGAGCTGCCGCAGCAGAGATATCGAGAACTGTTAGCTTGCGGTAGCCCGCCTCCAGCAGTTCATCTACCAACCTGGACGCTCCTCCGCCAACGTCAATAATCGAGGCTGAGAAGCCCAACCCCGTCTCCCGAATAAGACGCAGCGACCGCTCAGCGCGTGGCTGAAACCAACTGAGAGACTCGGCTCGCTTGGTCTTGTAGACGTTCTCCCAGTGTTGCTTCATCTTGCTGACCTGTGTTTGCTTATATGACCATATTTTCATGCTAGCAGCCAGGCAGCACACAACACCCCCCGCTGGAGGTGCTGGAACAGAGGCAACTCGCAGTAGAGTCCACCGGCAGGGGATCCCTCTGTGCGTGCTCTCTAAGCGAGAGTTGATGCTCTCGGAACAGCTAGCCCAGCCGCCGCTAGAGGAGCTGCCTTTGCTTGGCTCTGGCTAGCTGGCCTTGCGTGCAGGCAGGATCTGCGTTGAGTAGAATCGACCTGTCCTTACAAGGAAAGCAAGGATGGTTTGGCAGTTGTTGACGTGGCCAGCGCAGGGCTTGCTATGGCTAGCAGAGCAGATTCGCGAGCGGGCCGAGGCGCAACTTGACAGCAGGGAAAACCTCCAGAAAGAGCTTACAGCTCTGCAGATCCAGCTTGATCTAGGGGAGATCGACGAGGAGACCTATACCCGCCGAGAAGAGGAGATCTTGCTGGCTTTGCAAGCCCTGGCGGAAGCCGAAGCAGCTACCAATGGGGAAGCAAGGGATCCTCAAAACTCTTTGCCATGCTCCCAAGACAGCTTGCCCCAAGAAGGAATCTATCCCGCTGATGCAACCAAAAGCTAGGTACCTCGGAGCCGTTGCAGTCTTTGAGCCTAGCTACAGGCAAGGGGTCTGCTTGCCGTAGCAGCCGGCAGTCTGCCCCCTACCCACGCAATTGAGGAGCGCCAAGCTCGCCAGATCGCGAACATCATCTTCAGATTCAGAATGTTCAGGGCTTGCGGTATCATGGGCTAAGCAGCCCCCGAACAATTGGAAGCAGCGAGGTCAAGGCAGTGGTTAGGGTAGCCATCAACGGATTTGGTCGTATTGGTCGCAACTTTTTGCGCTGTTGGCTAAGTCGTCCGCAGTCCAATGTCGATATTGTTGCCATCAACGACACTTCAGACGCTCGCACGGCTGCCCATTTGCTCAAGTACGACTCCATCCTTGGAACCCTACAAGGAGTGGAAGTGGAGGCTAGCGAGGGTGGTTTGCTAGTTAACGGCAAGCACATCCATGCCGTTTCCGAGCGCAACCCCAGCAACCTCCCCTGGAAAGAGTGGAAGGTGGACCTTGTAATCGAGGCCACCGGCGTTTTCTTGGACTACCAGGGGGCCTCCAAGCACCTGGAGGCGGGAGCCAAAAAGGTGGTGATCACTGCCCCAGCTAAGGGAGGTGACATCCCCACCTTTGTCTATGGTGTTAACCAGCACACCTACGACCCGGTGCGGCACAACATTGTCAGCAACGCTAGCTGCACCACCAACTGCCTTGCCCCGATTCTCAAAGTGCTGCTGGACAAGTTCGGTGTGCGGCGGGCTACCATGACCACCACCCACAGCTACACGGGCGACCAGCGCATTCTGGATGGAGGCCACCGCGATTTGCGGCGGGCGCGGGCAGCGGCGCTGAGCATGGTGCCAACTACGACGGGGGCAGCTAAGGCGGTGGCGCTGGTGATCCCTGAATTGAAAGGCAAGCTCAACGGGGTGGCGGTACGGGTTCCCACGCCCAATGTCTCTTTGGTGGATTTGGTGGTGCAAACAGAGCGCCAAGTGATTGCCGAGGAGGTCAACGCTGCCCTAAAGGAAGCCTCGGAAACGACCATGAAAGGGATCATCGCCTACTCAGACGTTCCCTTGGTTTCTATCGACTACCGGGGCCACAGTTGCTCCGCCATTGTGGATGCAGAGCTGACCAGCGTCCTGGACGGGGATCTGGTTAAGGTCATGGCCTGGTACGACAACGAGTGGGGCTACTCGCAGCGAGTGCTGGATCTGGCTGAATACATGGCCGCTCACTGGGTAGAGTAGTCGGCTGCTTCTCATCCCCTAGTGGCAGAGAGGGAAAACTCGGCAAAGACTTGCCAGCGCTTGCCGTCGTGGACGAGGAGAGTGAGGGCAGAGGCGAGGAAGGATCCCTGGAAGGGACGATTCTGGAAGAGTGGCCAGGCAGCGCGGAACTGGTCTGGCCGGAGATCTCGAAAGGCTACCGTTATGTGAGGCACAAAAGGACGAGGGGGAGGTGTTGTGGCCTGCTGCCTGAGAAGAAGGCTCATGTGCTGCTGGGCCCTAGTCTGCAACTGCTGCAGCTCTGAGGAGGGCTCAACGTGAATATAGATAACCCGCGGCGCGAAAGCACCAAAGCCACGCAGCTCAACGGCAACTGGGGCCTGCTCTTTGGCAAATTCTTCCAGGGACCCCGTCAGGGCTGCCAGCTCAGCGGTGGGCCACTCAAAAGGAGGCACGAGGGTGATGTGAGGGGGTGAGCGCAGGGCTGCTCGGCTGGCAAATTGCTCGGCAAACTGTTGTTTGATTGCCGTCACTTGCTCCTGCAGGTCTGCTGGAGGAAGAAGGGCAAGAAACAACCGCTGCTGGGGAGCATTGATGAGCATTGCCAAGTAGGCAAGAGGTACTTTCCTCCAGGCTAGGGCATCGCCTCCTCAGGCTTCTACCTTCCAGTGGAGAGTTGTCTAGCAATGCAGTGGAAGGATACCCCATGACCCAGCTTTCCGCTGTCTCTCCAGAGCCTCAGCCGGCTTCGATTCCCTCCTACCATTGGCATCTATTTCTCTGCGCCGACCAGACCAAGCCCAAGTGCTGTGAAAGGGCGGTGGGGCTGGAGGCCTGGGAATACCTGAAGCTGCGGATTCAGCAGTTGAACCTAGAGCTGGCGGGCGTTGGCTCTCTGCGCGTCAACCGCACCAAGGCCAATTGCCTACGGGCATGCAACTATGGCGTTCCCGGGCCCGTGCTGCTGGTGTACCCCGGTGGGTTTTGGTACCACTCGGCCACGCCGCCAGTGATAGAGCGGGTGCTGCAAGAGCACATCCTGGGCGGGAAGCCGGTGGCTGAGTACCTCGTTGCCCAAGCTACTCTGATTGCCCCTCAGCGCCCCTGATCCAGGAGGAGGTGAATGGCTTCCACACAGGCTGCCGTTACCCGCTGCAGCTCAGCTTTCTCGCTAGAAACTGGCGGGGGGATCAGCTTGCCGATGCGCACGGTGATGGGGCAAAACAAACGCGGCCAGCGGGATCCCTTGGGCAGCACCTTCTCGGTGCCCCAGAGGGCGACAGGGAGCAGGGGTGTCTGAGTGCGCGCTGCCACCAAGGCTGCCCCCAGGTGAGGCTGGGGAATGCGGCCATCGGGGGTGCGGGTGCCGTTGAGAAAGATCCCTACTGCCCATCCCTTGGCCAGAGCTGCTTCTGTGGCCTGCAGGGCGCTGCGATCTGCCCCACCTCTTTTTACTGGATAGGCGCCGTAGAACCGGATCACCTGCTTGAGCACGGGCACTCGGAACAGCTCTTCTTTGGCCATGAAGGCTACAGGGCGGCGCACTGCGTTGGCCAGCAAGGGCGGATCCAGGTGGCTAGCATGGTTGCTGACGATAATGAGGGATCCCTGGCGAGGCACATTTTCCTGCCCATAGGTGCGGCCAAAATACAGTCCCCGAAACAGCGGGTTGACCACTAGCCACTTGAGCAGCCAGTAGGCCAACCAATCCCGGCGGCGATAGCCCATCGCAGAGCGCGAGATTCTCTAGAGTTAGCAACAGCTCCCTCTTTGAGTGTAGGGGAGAGGGGTAGCGGAGGGAACAAACGGCGAGCGCTAGCATCTAGACTGAGAAAAACCTCCAGCACAATTGGGGAGCGGTTCATAGGCGAAGTCGGGAGCCAGCAGTTAAGATCACCGCGCCTGGCAGTCCCACCTGGAAAAGGGGGCGAGGAGTCGTGAACTGTGACGCGTTGGTCATTGGCTGCGGGGTGGTGGGCTGTGCCATCGCCTATGAGCTAGCGGCAGCAGGGCTATCAGTCATTGGGGTAGATGCTGGGGAGCCGGCCTCAGGGGCTACCGGCGCGTCGCTGGGGGTGTTGATGGGAGTCTGCAGCCGCCAACCCAGCGGGGAGGTGGTGCAGTTGCGCCTAAAAAGCCTGGAGCAGTTTGATCCCCTGATTGCTCGGCTGGAAGCAGACTTGGGTCGCACCTTGCCCGTCAATCGGCGCGGCATCCTCCGGCTCCTCCAGGAGGAGGAGGTAGCAGCCTGGCAAGAGACCCTGGCAGCTCGTCAACAGGCGGGCTATGGCCTCCAGTGGCTGAGTCCGGCGGAGGTGAGATCCCTGCAGCCTGGCCTGCGTAGCGACCTGGCAGGGGCTATCTACTCTCCCCACGATCGCCAGATCCACCCCAAGCTCTTCACGCAGGCGCTCTTGGAGGCAGCTCAACGCCGAGGAGCCCGCTTTTTCTTCCACCAACCGGTTTACAGCTTTCAGCGCAGCCCAGATCCCCCCTTTCGCGTAGAGGTGGTTCACACCCCATCGCTCACCTTGGCGGCGGGGTACGTTGTTCTTGCTGCTGGTCTGGGCAGCTCTGCTCTGGCCAAAGAGCTGGGCTTGCAGATGCCGCTGCAAGCTGTTAAGGGCCAGGCCCTGCGGATTCAAGCTGCTGGAATCCCGTGGGGGCCAGTGGTGGCTGACGGGGATCTCAACTTGGTTCCTCTGGGCGATGGATCCCTGTGGGTGGGGGCAACGGTGGAATTTCAGGCCTCCCACGCCGAGCCAACCCTGCTGGCTCTTCAGGATCTGCTGACCCGCGCCATCCGGCTTTGCCCAGCCTTGGCGGAAGCAAGGCTATTGGAGCACTGGGCCGGCCAGCGGCCGCGACCGCTAGGGCAGCGCGCTCCTATCCTAGGGCCGGCTCCTGGCTATGCCAATCTGCTCGTTGCCACTGGCCACTATCGCAATGGGGTCTTGCTGGCTCCCATTAGCGCCGCCATCCTGCGAGACTTGATCCTAGAAGGCAAAACCGACCTGGACACCCTCAGCGCCTTTGCCCCCCGCCAGAAGTGAGTAGCACGGAGCACTAGCAACGTGGTCTTTGAAAATAGGGCCGCTTCTGCTGCCAGCACCAGGCAGTTTGAAGGATCTCAGCCAAGTTGGTATAGCGGGGCCGCCAGTTGAGGTCACGGGTAATGGCCGTGGCGTCGCCCACCAACCGCGGCGGATCCCCGGGTCGGCGCGCCCCCACTTGCACAGGGATCTGCTTGCCGGTCACGGCCTCGGCTGTGGCAATCACCTCCCGGACAGAAAAACCTTGGCCATTGCCCAAGTTGTAAGCAGGTTGCAGAGGCTTGCCAGCCGCCAGCGCCTCTAGGGCCAAGACATGGGCTTGCGCCAGGTCGGCAACATGGATGAAGTCGCGGATACAGGTACCGTCAGGGGTATCGTAGTCATCCCCAAAGATGGTTAGGTGAGAGCGCTGGCCAGCGGCAACTTCTAGGGCTAGGGGGATGAGGTGGGTTTCTGGGTCATGGGCCTCGCCGATTTCGCCGTCAGGATCGGCGCCAGCGGCATTGAAGTAGCGCAGGCTAACGGATTGGATCCCGTAGGCAAGCTGGAAGTCCCGCAGCATCTGCTCCACCATGAGTTTGCTCTGGCCGTAGGGGTTGATGGGGCGCTGGGGGTGGGTTTCCGGGATGGGGATCTGCTCCGGCACGCCGTAAGTGGCACAGGTGCTGGAGAACACCAGGTAGGGGATCCCGTGATCCCGCATCGCCTCCAACACGGTCAGGGATCCGGCCACGTTGTTGCGGTAGTATTTGCCCGGATCCTTGACCGCCTCGCCCACGTAGGCATAGGCGGCAAAGTGAATTACCCCTTCGGGGCGGTACTGCCGGATGACTTGATCTAGCCGATGGCGGTCGGCAATGTCGCCAATTTCCAAGGGCCCCCAGCGAACAGCCCAGGGGTGGCCGTAAACCAGGTTGTCGTAGGCAATCGGCAGGTGGCCATGGGCCGCCAGGGCTTTACAGGTGTGGCTGCCGATATAGCCTGCGCCGCCTGTAACCAGAAGCCGCATAGGCCAGGGGGAAGGAAATCCCTGTCTAGAATACAGCCATTCTCGCAGACCTCGGCTATTGCCCCGCCCTATTCCAAAAGCTGCTGCCACTCGAGATGAGGCCGCCAAGCTTCTGCCAGGCGATCCAGCAGTTCTTCCCGCTGCTGGGCGTAGTGGCCCTCCAGCTCTGGCAAGGGATCCCAGCCTTTTTGTCGGCGCAGCCAGTTTAGCCATTGCCGCCGCCAGCGGTGGTTGTCGAAGAGGCCGTGTAGATAGCTGCCCCAGACCCGGCCTGTGGGATCCCGCCAACCCAAGCCTTCTTGCTCAAAGATCGGCAGGCAGCCTGAGGAATTGGCCTGGGTAGATCCTTGGTGGATCTCATACCCCTGGACAGGGGTGGTGGCGGGCCAGAGGCTTTGTGTTTGCACCTGCTGGGTGACCTTGGTGGGCTGCAAGACGGTGGTCAGCGGCAAGAGGCCCAACCCGGGGTAGGTGCCGGCAACTCCCTCTCGGCCTTCAGGATCGGCGATGGTTTGTCCCAACATCTGCAGCCCGCCGCAGATGCCAACAATGTGGCCGGAATAGTGGCGCAGTTGGTCGGCTAGGCCACTCTGGCGCAGCACCAGCAGATCCTTGAGGGTGGTTTTGCTGCCGGGCAGGATGACCACATCGGGGGATCCCAGGCTCTGGCCAGGGACAACCCAGCGCAGATGGACGCTGGGCTCTGCTAGCAAGGGGTCGAAGTCGGAGAAATTGGCCACCTGGGGCAGGCGAACCACGGCAATCTCCAGCCGGTCTCCCCGCCGGGGACGGCGAACTTCCCAGAGGTGGGGGCCGGCCTCCAGGCCCAGCGAATCTTCCTGCGGCAGCGCCCAGTCCAGCCAGGGCAGAACTCCGACCACGGGGATCCCGGTGTAGTTCTCCAGCCAATCGAGGCCAGGCTGCAGCAGCTCCCGCGCGCCGCGAAACTTGTTGATGACAATGCCGCGGATCAGGGCCCGTTCCTCTGGCTCTAGCAACTGCAGGGTGCCCACCACATGGGCTAGCGCCCCCCCTCGGTCAATATCTGCCACCAGCCAGGTGGGGGATCCCAGATGCAAAGCCACCCGCATGTTGGCCAGATCCCGCTGCTTGAGGTTGACCTCTGCCGGACTGCCCGCCCCCTCGCAGACAATCCACTCGTACTGCTGCTGCAGGCGAGCCAGGGCTGTTTTCACCGCCTCCCAGGCAGGCGCAAACCAGCGCTCGTAATACTCACTGGCACAACAGGTGTCCACCGCCACGCCGTTGAGGACCACCTGGGAAGTTAGGTTGCCCTGGGGCTTGAGCAAAATCGGGTTCATCTCCACGGCGGGCGGGATCCCGGCGGCCCAGGCCTGCAGGGCCTGCGCGTAGGCAATCTCGTGGCCCTCGGCAGTGACATAGGCATTCAGCGACATGTTCTGGGCCTTGAAGGGGGAAACCCTCTTCCCCGCCTTCTTCAGGAGGCGACAGAGGGCAGCCACCAAAAGGGTCTTGCCCACATGGGAAGCTGTCCCCACCACCATCAAGGAGCGGCACAGCTGGGCCATTGCGGATCCCCTGAGCTTTTCGACGGGCAGACCCTCCCTCCAAAGGGGCAGAAGAAAAGGGAGGGAAGCAGCTTCCTCTCCCAAGCAAACTCACTCAAGCTGGGGCAGATGGATTCGAACCACCGAATGGCGGGACCAAAACCCGCTGCCTTACCACTTGGCGATGCCCCAATTTACCTTGCCTAGCTAGCTCAATATAGCGATGTGGCTTTGAATCTGTCAACGGTTCCTTGGTCGCCTAGGTCGCGGGGAAGCTGCAGCTATTTGCCAGAGGGCCAGAGTTGACCTCAGAAGGGCTGGGCAGCTGGGGGATGGGGACCACTTCGAAGAAGTAGGCCCGGATCTCCGGCCCAAAGTAAATGACATCCCCACTTCTCAGGTAGTGGGTAGCCACGCGGCTGCCGTTGACGAATACGCCGTTGGTGCTGGAGTGCCCTTGGCGGTCGCCGTCGATGAGACAGTAGGTAAACCCTGTGCGGCTAGACCGGGTAGGCACCCGCACCAGGTAAGCATGGCGGCGCGAGACAAACTGGTTGACAATCTGGATAGTGTTGGAAGGGTCCCGGCCAATGGTGTAGATATCCCCCCGCAGGATGTAGCTGCAGGGCCGCACAGGATGACAGAGGCAAAGGGTGAACTCCGGATAGGACAGAGGCTGATCGGGAACTGGCTCGAACAGCTCTTCTGCCAGTTCCAACTCCTGGCTAGCGGACAGCTGTGCTCCGCCCACTGCTGTAGTCGCAGTAAAAAAGTCGTTGAGGTTAGATGGCAACGGCTTTCCCTCTCCCACCTTCAAGTACACCCCATTCAACCTAGGCTTTCCAGGCAACTCACAAAACCCGCAACTGGCAGGTTCCCACCTCCTCCAAATTTTGCATCAGGCAGAGCTTTTCTCTGGCTGTCTGGGCCCGCTTGGAGCGGCAAGCCTTGCTAGCAGACAGGCTATTCTGGGTAGCAGGTCTATAGCTTACTTTATAACCCAAAGGTGCGGATGTGACGGAAGCTCTGTTGCGTCGGTTGGATGTGGCTACAGAAGCGGCTCTGGAGGCGGCAGCACTGTTGCGGGAGTACGTGGACAAAGCTCTGGCTATTGAGGAGAAACGTCCAGGGGACTTGGTGACGGCAGCAGACCGCGCTTCCGAGGAGCTCATCTTGAAGATCCTGAGGCGCCACTTCCCCGAAGATGGGATCTTGACGGAGGAATCGGGCCAGCAGGGATCCCCAGAAGGCACCTACACCTGGGCGATCGATCCCTTAGATGGCACCACCAACTTTGCCCACGGCTACCCCTTTGCTGCCGTCTCTATTGGCCTGCTGGAGGGGCGGGAGCCGGTGCTAGGGGTGGTCTGCGACATCTTTCGGGGGGATCTCTTTCGCGCCGTACAAGGGATGGGAGCCACCCGCAACCGCAAACCCATCCGCGTCTCCTCTACTACCGAACTCTCCCGCAGTCTCCTGGTTACTGGCTTTGCCTACGACCGCCGGGAAACTCCGGACAACAACTACGCTGAGTTCTGCCACTTCACCCACCTCACCCAGGGAGTGCGGCGAGGGGGATCGGCTGCCCTTGACCTGGCCTACGTGGCCACTGGCCAGTTGGACGGCTATTGGGAGCGGGGTCTCTCCCCTTGGGACATTGCCGCTGGGATTGTCTTGGTGCGAGAGGCCGGCGGCAAGGTTACCGCCTACGACGGCAGCCCGGTAGATGTGTACAGTGGCCGCCTGCTGGCCAGCAACGGCTGGCTCCATGCTGCTCTCCAAGAAGAACTGGCCCAGGTCAGCCCCCTGCCGGTTTCCTTCCCCCTGCGGCGGAATCGCCAGCTCGGAGAGCGCAGCAGCTAAAGTCAAAGTCTACGTAAAGGCCAGCAAGTCATGGCGCTTTTGCAAAGCAAGGGAGGCCACTTAGTCGGGAAAAGACTCCGGCGCTGTTGTTGGGCGGCAGGGTTTGGCCTGGCGCTTCTCTTGGGAATCCCCGCCTACCCTCAGCCTGCCCAAAAGCCAGCCTCAGCCGCCCTCGTGGGTTCCGACTCCCGTTGGGCCCAAATTCGGGCGCGGGGCCGTCTGCGGGTTGGCCTGGATCCCAGCTTGGGCCCTGCCTACCTCTACACCGACCTGGGGCGAAAAACCTACGCCGGCTTTGAGTGGGAGATCCTCGAGGCCATTGCCCAGACGCTAGAGGTGCGGCTTGAACCTGTCTACATCCCCTGGAGCCAGCAGTTGACGGCCTTGCAGGCGGATGAGGTGGATCTCATTTGGGGAGCGCGGGAAGGCCTGGGCCTGGATTCGCAGCAGTTTCTCGCCACCCGGCCCTACTACCTCAGCCCCCAGCGCTTGGTGGTGCGGGATCCTGGGCAAGGGGAGCCCCCTATCCAGTCTCTGGCCCAGCTCTTTGGCCGCAAGGTGGGCATTGTAGTCAATAGTACGGGAGCAGCGCTGTTGGAAGCCTACAACGAGAGGCGGGGCAACCCCATCCGGCTCTTTGCCACCAGCAACCCCGAGCGCCTGTTTGCCCAGCTCCAGGCCGGCCAGTTGGATGCAGTGCTCGTCGATCAGCCCGTGGCTGTCCTGGGCCTGCGTCAGGCGGGATCCCGGCTGCGCCTAGTGGGGCCGCCTCTCTTCCCCGTACCTTTGGTGGGAGTGGTATCCTCGCAGCACCCTTCCTTGAAGGAAGCGGTGGATGCGGCGATCGCAGCCCTGGCTGAAAATGGAACTCTGCAGCAAATCTTGGAGAGGTGGCAACTATGGGAGCCAACGCTGATGTCCCCCGCATTGACCGGGGGCTAGCCCGTTACGAGACTGACCACTTTGCCATCCTGGGTGTGCCCCTCACCGCCGACCCCAAGAGGATTCGGCGCGGCTACCTGCAGGCAGCCAAGGCCCTGCACCCGGATCGCTTTGTCGGGGATCCGGAAGGGGCAGAGCGGGCCAATGTCCTCTTTGCCAAGCTGGTCAACCCGGCCAACGAGGTGCTGACCAAAGAGCGGGAGCGGTCGGAATACGAGGCTCTGCTCAAGCTGCGCATCCAACGGCTACTGGAGTCGCCGCCTGCAGATCTCTGGCCTACGGGAGAGGCAGTCAAAGGTTTGGCCGAGTCTCCCAACTGGGAGGAAGAGTATGTCCAGCGGGTGGAAAAGCTGGCCAAAGAGCAATACAGCTCCCTGGCCACCCTGCTGGAGAAAACCGAGCAACTGAGCGAGCTCAACCTGGCCTATCTGTTGCTCAAGGCTGGCTACAAGGCAAGCCCAGCTCCTGCCCCGAAAACCCCCCCCCCCCGGGGGGGGGCCGCCCCCCGCCCCGCGCCCGGGGCCCGCGGCGCCGACCTCCCCCACAAGGCCCCCCTCCCCGCCCGCAACCTGGGCCTGGGGGGCTTTTACGGCACGGGGAGGGCCCTCTCCCTGCCCCAGGACGGGGCGGGGCAGGCGGGGGTGCGGGGGGTCTTCGGCACCTGGCTCAACCTGCCCCTGCCCCTCGTGGGGGTCTACTTGGAGCTTCACCCCATTTACTACCTGACCCCCAGCCAGGGCTTCGGCCTGGGGGCGGCTTTGGGGGTGAGCCTGGGGCTTTAGAAAAACGGGGGAGTGCGAGGGGGCAGTAATCCCCCCGATTCATCGGGGGG
>NZ_JANSHR010000009.1:0-1745 GCF_047461675.1 Synechococcus sp. R70.1 | reverse complement strand
ATTGGGTGACCACGGCATAACGACCAAAACGGTTTTGATCCCTTGCTCAGCCCAGTTTTGCCAGAATCTTTTTCGGGCGAGCTCGTTCTTAGGCAAGTAGTCCTGCCGAGTAGCATAGAAGTCTACTTCGACTTTTACTCCGCTTTTTTGGGCTACCTCAAGCAAGCACTTGCGCACTTCGCTAGGATACTCTCGCTTGTCGTCGTAGAGGTTTAGACATCCAAACTTAGTCTCGCCTACCTTCGCACATCCCTGGTACCTAACCCGGGCGGGATTTTGGACTTGCCTGTGACCCGATCCCAATAGCTTTGGCTTGAGCAAGATGTATCCCTTAGTCTTCAGTGGTTCAATTTCCCTTCTGGTAAGGTTGTAGACGCTCTCTATAATAGTCTTTGCTGTCTTTTTAGACTCTTGCAGTCGTTCTTGTAAACTTTTTCTAATACGCTCGGCAACAGCGGCGCTAACCTTTTTAGCAAGGCTACTGTTGCACTCTAGACTGGCTAGTATTTCCAAGGTTAGGACAGGCGATAGTCTTCGAGAAAGATGGGGAAAACTCCCTTCCCTTGAAGCTACCTCGACTACCCAAGAGCTTTCCACCTCTTCTAGAGGAGCATTGTGTTTTCGCAAATGAAACTCCGCCAGACTAATGTTCAGTCCTGCCAGCGGAACCTCCCACGGCGACCGGTTGGAAAGAATACCCAGATATTTCCAAGTCCGATGTTTATCGTATGTGTTCCGAACCAACTTGATTGGAACATCTGGATAGTTTTCCAGCCATTCATGCAAAGTCCACGGTGTGTAGAGACGGTAATGAATATCGACTTCTAAGTAAAGCTTTCCGTCTGTTTCAACAGCAACATCTATCATTCTTCCTCTGTGGATTTCCCAGCCATCCCCGAAAAGTTCTACCCCTTCCTGACTAGTCATCCACCAGAGCAAGCCTCCTCCTGTTGATTCAACTTCAGTTTTTTTGAACAGAGACTTAAGTCGGGACTCTATCCTCTTGCGCTCAAAGCTTTCGAGAGCGCTTCTTTCTTGGACATCGGTACAGGTTAAAACCCTAAGCCCTAGCTCTTCTAACTCCCAACCCTCTGTCCTGAGCTTACTGATTGGAACTTTTTCCTGAGTTATAATTCGATTTCCCAGACGAACAGCTAGCACTTCTAGCTGATTACAGATCCTGGAGATTTTGGAAAAAGTTTTCCGCACATCCTCTGGCTCTGGGAGGGGGTTTAGCGTACAGTTGTACTCATAAAAGGTGAGGTCTTCCTGAGTTAGCTCCTTAACAAGAAAGCGATTGAGGATAACTGGGACTTCCTGCTGAAGCAGTCTCATTGGCAAACTCTGAGTTCAAGCTTCTCTCTAGAATAAGCCCTAATTTTCCCGATCGCGCCTTGGGGATCCCCATAGGTTAGAGCTGAAACAACTCGGGCGGAGTCAGGTCGTGGCTAAGCGCCTCAGCCTCAAAGTGGCCGCTCATGCCCACCACCTGCCACTCAGCACTGCGATTCCCCTGACGGAAGCGCAGCCGTCGAGCCCGCAACGGCACCACGGCTACAACTTCTACTGGAAATTGTTGGTATTCGCCCAAGTACTCCCGGTAGTCCGGCGGCAGGTCGGCACTGCTTTCGATTTGAATCCAAAACACCCGCCCTGCCTGGTTGCCGTAAGCGCGGATCTGCTCCTGACCCTGGTACTGCTCCACGCCGCGTAGCCGCTGCCGCCCCACTTGCATAGACTGAGCC
>NZ_JANSHR010000008.1:48537-59120 GCF_047461675.1 Synechococcus sp. R70.1 | reverse complement strand
CCTCCCGGCACTGACCCTACGGGTACAGTGCGGGGCTCCTGCGATTTCTAGCTGAACATCACCGTCGAAGACGGGGAATTTCTCGTCTTTGTCGGCCCCTCCGGCTGCGGCAAAACCACCTCCCCGCGCATGCTGGCCGGCTTGGAAGAAGTGAGCGCCGGCTCCATCTACATTGGCGATCGACGGGTGAACGATGTCCCCCCAAGGATCGGGATATCGCCATGGTCTTCCAATCCTATGCCCTCTACCCCCACATGACCGTGGCCGAGAACATGGCCTTTGGCCTCAAGCTGCGCGGCCTGCCACGGGCGGAGATCGAAAGCCGGGTTAGGGGGGTGGCCAAGCGCCTTGGGATCGAGCACCTTCTCAACCGCAAGCCCAAGGAACTTTCGGGTGGGCAACGGCAGCGGGTTGCCGTCGGGCGGGCCATCGTGTGCAATCCGGCGGTGTTTTTGATGGATGAGCCCCTCTCCAACTTGGATGCCAAGCTGCGGGTACAGGCGCGGGCCGAGATCAGCAAGTTGCACATGCAACTGGGCACCACCTTTATCTACGTTACCCACGACCCGGTGGAGGCCATGACCATGGGCAACCGCATCGCCGTCATGAAGGATGGCCGCCTGCAGCAGGTGGATACCCCCCACACCCTCTACACCCGCCCGGCCAACCTGTTTGTGGCCGGGTTCATCGGCAGCCCCGCCATGAATTTCTTCCAGGCCAAGCTGCGGGAGCAGGAGGGCACCCTCTGGATCGATACCGGCGCCTTCCGCGTGGCCATCCCGCCCCACCAGGCAGAGCCCTATTGGCAATACGTCGGCAAGTCGGTCATCTTCGGCATCCGCCCAGAAAACATCCACGATCCCCACTACCAACCCCCAGGGATCCAACCTGCCCCGGTGCGGGCTAAGGTCTCGGTAACGGAGCTGGTGGGCCATGAAGTAATCCTCTATCTCAGCACCAGCGACCGAGAAGGGATCCTGGCCGAGCAGGAGTTTATTGCCCGCGTGGATCCCCGTACCCAGCTGCGCGTCAACCAGTGGGCGGAAGTGATCTTCGCTTCCACCTGTTCGATCCCGAAACCGAGCAGCGCCTAGGTTAAACCCTGGAATCGCTTTAGAATCCTAATCAGTCCTACAGAGGCAGGGATTCCTATGCCGGAGCAATCGACGTCCCGCTTGGTTCAGGCGCAGTTTGACGAATTTCCCTACCCGAATGTCCCGATTGAGCAGACGGTTACGGATACCTTTGCCCTGTTTGCCAACAGCTACACCACCGCCTACTACGTGCGAGATCGCAAGGTGGTCAAGCCCGAGGGCAAAGTGATGCTCAACGCCGGCTGCGGCTCCGGCTGGGAAACGCTGGTTCTAGCCACGGCCAATCCAGGTGCTACCTTTGTCGGGGTGGATATCTCGCCAAAGTCGCTGGAGATAGCCCGGCAGCGCCTTGAGTTTCACCAGATCCCGGATGTGCGCTTCGAGGTGATGGATATCACCGATATGAGGGCGCTGGGGCAACAGTTCGACTTCATCGCCTGCAACGACGTCCTCTACCTGCTAGAGGATCCGGTGGCCGGGCTAAAAGGCATGCGCCAGGTGCTAAAGCCAGAGGGGATTATCCGCACCAATGTCCACAGCCTCTATCAGCGGCAGTTTATTTTCAACATGCAAAATGCCATGGAGCTGCTGGGGGTGATGGACGAGCCCGCTGCCAAGGCTGTCCCCATCCTCAGGGAGCTGATGGATGCTCTCCACGAAGGCAGCTTCGTCAAAAGCCACTGGAAGGGGGACGCCATCAAAACCACCAACGGGATCCTGGCCAACTTCCTGCTGCGCAGCGACAAAGGCTTTACGGTGCCCCAGGTGTTTGAGATGCTGCGCCAGGCCGGGCTGGAGTTCATCAGCATGGTCAACTGGCAGCAGTGGAAGCTGGAGCGAGTCCTCACCAAGCCGGTTCCCTATACCCTACGCCACCTTAAAAAGCTCAGCCAAGAGGAGCTGCTGCACTTTATCGAGCTGATCTTTCCCAACCTAACCCGGCTGATTGATTTTTGGTGCGGCCACCCACGCCCCAGTCCAGCACCTCCCTTTACGCCAGAAGAATGGCGGGAGGGATCTGTGCAAGCCCACCCCCTGTTGCTGCGGCTCAATGCCAGAGTTGCCTTCGAGAATGCCATCCGCGACAATGGCCCGGTCAACATCAACGGCTGGCCGGGATCTGAAGGCAACATTGTCATCGATCCCTTCTCGGTGCGCTGGTTGATCGATGTTTTTGGAGAAGAGCCTGTTCCTGTACAGGCCCTGGCGGCCAAGGCCCTAGATCTCATGGACTGGACTCCCGAGGAGGCCTTTAACCAAGTGGTGGCCAACCTCAAGTTCCTGGAAGAGCGGCTGGTGGTGTTGTTGCACTCGCCTTTGCGCTAGGTTCAGGGAGAAGAGCTGGCGGCCTGCACCACCCGGATGCGCTCAGCCCGGATGGCCGCTGGGATCCGTCCTTTGGCGTCGGCATTGACAGCAAAGCGCACCTTGCCCTCCATCTCCACCTCATCCCCTGGGCGCAGCTCCAGCCAGCTGGCAGAGCGGCCAAGGCGAGTCACTTGCACCTCCTCAGCAGGAACCACCGAGACCCACGTGCCCGCGTAGCGCTCCAAGCTGGGGCTGACTTTTTCCAAGTTGACCCCAATCCAGCCCTCGTTGCGATTTATCAGCCGCACCGTTCCGGTCAGTTGGAAAAACTGCACTTCTTCCGCCAGCTTGATCGGCTCATAGAGAACTTTCGTATTTAGAGGCTGCAGACGGGCTAGCTCTACCCGCCACCCTTGGGCTTGGCGATAGAGGGTAACTTCCATCACCGAGCGCAGGCGCCCATCCGGCAGGGGCTCGTAAAAGCCCAACTGGGAGCGAAAAGGACGAAACCGGGGATCCTCCCGATCCGGCTCGGTGAGGAATTGCTGCAGCTCCTTGGCCGTGAACTGGAAGCGCAAAGTCGGCACCACTGCTTCTGGCTTTAGGATGGAGTCCACCCGAAAGATGGCGGTATTGCCCACCTCTTCGATAGAAGTGAGATTAAACTCCTCGGCGGATGGCCAGGATTGATCCAAAGCCCCTGGCGGGATCCCTCTCAACAGCCGCGGCGTCAGCAGGGATTCTGCTGTGGCAAAGTCCCGCTTGTTGGCCGCCTGCACAAACACCTGCAGCGTCTCTTTGGCGGTTTGGGGTTGCCCGCAGCCACTCAGCAAGAGCAGGGCCAGCAAGAACCAGGGTTTTTTCAGCACCTTTCCCTCGCCACTTCACTGCTGATTTTTGGCAGGTTGCCCAGCCTCTGTCGGAGAGGGAGAGGGCTTGGGATCCGCCGACTCTTCTGCCTTTTCCGGCTGGGATCCCTCTGCAGGGGGCTTGTCTGGCTGCCACACTTCAATTCGCCAGCCGCGGTCTTGCTGGTAGAGGGTGATCTTGACGCGGGAGATCACTGTGTCTCCTTCCAGGCGTAGGCCCACCAGTTGCGGGGCCAACTGCTGATATGTTGGATCGGCTAGATCCGGCTTGGTCAGGTACTTCCGCAACGTCAAGGGATCCAGCCCCAGGCGCTGGGCTGCGTCCTCCAGCGAGTCTGTGCCCTCCACCCACACGTAGGCCGTCTTCCCGCTCACCTCTTGGTTGCGCACCTGCACGTTTTTCCCCGCCATGCCCCAAGCTGAAGGCAGGGATCCCGGCCGGAGGGCATTGCTGAAGCGCTCCGTCAGGTAGCTGTCTGCCGTGCCCCAGTCCCCCTTCTCAGCGGCTGCAATAAAGGTTCTCACCACTTGGTCAGGAGTCTGCACAGGAGCTGCCTGGGTACAGGCGATCCCTCCTGCCAAGGCGGCAGCAGCAATCCAGCCTGGGAAACGACGCACCATGAACACTCCTCAACAACAAGCAGCACTGCTTCCCTAGATAGACTACCTCTCTTTTGCTGCTTCAGAGAAGGATGAGTTCCGGCAAAGTGATAGGATAGTCCAGCAGCTTAGTCAGCCAAGCCATGGGGATCCCCACCACTGCCGATGAATGTAACGAGCTGGGAATCTCTCACTGCTTGAAGGCCCAGCAAGCCAAAACCTCGCGGGAGCGACGTGCGGCTTGGGCCATGGCTCTGGCGGCCTGGCGGCAGGGTTTGGATCTCGATCCCAACCATCTCCCCTCCCAGTTCAATCGCCTCCATGCCCTTTTGGCCTTGGGAAGCCGCTACACGGCCCTCCAAGAGGGAAAAGAGCTGCTCTCTCGGCTGTTGACCCAGCGTTACCTAGAAGATCCCAGCTTGGGCCTAACTGGATCCCAGCCCAGGCTGGCTTGGGATCCCCCTCGTCTGGCTTCTGCTAGCAAAAAGGCCCGCCGCTCTTCTAAGGCCGCTTCTGCTTCCCGCCTTGGCCCCCGCGAGCGCTACCTCCACACTCTAGCCCGTTGGCTAGCCCACAACAGCGGAGTCGTTTACCGACCGGAGCCATTGCCCTACTGGCGGCTGGCTGCAGCCATTGACCCAGAGGATCTAGAGGCGCAAATGGTGGTTGCCATGAATGCAGCAGCGCAGGCGCAGCCGGAAGGGGCTTTCTTGCTGCAGAAAATAGCCGACCATTTCCCTGGGCAGAAGGACAGGGCCCTGCAAGTGCTGCAACTGGCTCTAGATCGCTACATTCCGCGGCAGGATCCCTCCAAGGCGGAGTCGGATTCAGCAGAGCAAGAGTTAGAAACGCCTCCTAACGGAGATCCAGCCTCGGAGGCGGTGGCCAGTATGGAAATTTGGACTCAGTATGAGGGGTACAAGCTGAGGCTGGAGCCAGACCTTAAGAGCATTGCAACCTTTGTCCTCCTGGCTCAAGATCGCTGGTTTGAAAGTGAAATCGAGCTGTGTCGGCAAATCCTCAAGCCGGGCATGAACGCCATTGACGTTGGGGCCAACGTTGGCGTTTATACTTTTCTATTCGCCCGCTGTGTGGGCAAAACTGGGAAAGTCTATGCCATTGAACCTACGCCGGGATGTGTGCAGTGCTTGCAGGCAACTGTTGCCCAGAACAAGCTCGATCAAACTGTGCAGGTTGTCGAAGCAGCCGTAGGCGAAGAGTCTCGCGAGGTTTATCTAGTTTGCGAAGGGGCCAGCGTTGTCAACCGCATCGTCACGGATCCCATGTCGGTTGTAGAAGAAACCAAGCCGGTGCAGCAAATTACCTTAGACGAGCTGTGGATCTCAGAGGGCAGCCCCGACATTGATTTGCTCAAAGTCGATGTGGAAGGGGCAGAAGTTCCCGTTTTGAAGGGGGGGAGAAAACTTATCGAGACCTGCAGCCCGGTAATCCTGTTTGAAAACCAACATATCGACCAGTTTTCAGGTTTGGAGCCGGCGAAGCTTCTTGCCGAATTGGGTTATCTCATTTATGTCTATAACCCAGTGATCCAAGATCTCAGCATTGTTCAGGCCTCTGTCCAACCGCCAACTGCGTTAAACTTGGTTGCTGTGCATCCCCGTCGCTTTTCTCTTGTCAGCAAAGCCGGTCTAATCTAGCCGTTTTCATTCTTTGGAGTAAAAAGATGCCTTTCCCGATTAGTGAGATCCTCGGCGATGACATGCCCCTGATTAGGATTGTGGACGTAGGGGCAATGTTCCTGGGCGGCGATAACTTCGACAAGCTGGTTCAGCAAGGGCATGCTCAAGTGATAGGATTTGAGCCCCAAAAAGAAGAATGCGAAAAGCTGAATGCTAGGGCTCTGGCTGAGGCTCCCCGCGCCGACCAGGTCAGACGGCAGTACTTTCCCTACTTCATTGGGGATGGATCCCGGCGCAAGTTCTATTTCACCAACGTCGGCTACACTTCCTCTCTTTACGAGCCCGATCAGGAGCTGGCCCAGCATTTTGAGTACTTGGCGGAAGTTTCTCAGGTAACTCGGGTCGAGGAAGTCCAGACTACCCGCCTGGATGACATTCCAGAACTGGGCGAAGTGGACTTTCTGAAGATGGATGTTCAGGGAGCTGAGCTGGATGTTATCCGCGGTGCCAGCAAAACCCTACAGCATGTAACTGTCATCCAAACCGAGGTGGAGTACATTCCCCTCTACAAGAATCAGCCCCTTTTTAGTGACGTGGATATTGCCCTTAGGGAGCAGGGTTTCTTGCTCCACGGCATGACGAGTAACTGTGGCGCTTGCCTTAAGCCCTTCTCGGCCAGGACCTATCGGCCCTACACGCAAGTCCTCTGGTGCGATTATGTCTACGTGAAAAACTTCATGCACTTAGATCACCTCTCTGCTCGTCAGCGGCTGGCCATGGCAGTAGTCTTGCACGAGGTTTACCTCTCCTATGACCTAGTGGCTTTCATTCTAGGCGTTCACGATCAAATAGCTAAGACGCGCTACAAAGACTTCTACCTGGCCAAGATGTTCGCCGCTCTCAACGTCTCTTAACCAGATTAAGAGGGGGAAGGATGATCGTTATCGATGGGGTGATATGGCAGTCGGGAGGGTTCTTCCGCTCGCCAGCTTTAGATCAGTCCTATCTCTGGCTAAGCCTCATTGAAGAGTGGGTGAAGGCCAAGAAGGCAACGAAGTTTGTGGTGCTCACCCGCGGGCAAACTTGGCTGCCGCCGGGAACTTTTTTTTCGGAGATCCCTCGCTTTAGTTTCGAGGAAGCCGCAGAAGATCGCACTGGCTTGCAGAGTGTCTGCGACCAACTCGAGGCACGCCTGTTTCTTTCCACTGGCTACACCACTCCCCTTTCCACCCCTTCCATTGCCTTTGTTTACGATCTGGAGGCAGAAGCCGGCAGCCAGTTTTCTTCAGAGTATCTGGAGAAAAAAAATGCCATCCTAGCTGCTTCCCACTACATTGTCTTTTCCGATGAGGTTCTAGCTGGCCTTAGAACCTACTACCCCGGCATTCCTCCAGATCAGATTTCGCTGGTCTACCCTGCTATTGAGGGCTGGGCCAAGCCGGCTGCTCCCGATGCCATGGCCGAGTTTCGCCGCAAGTTTCAGTTGACTCGCCCCTTCTTCTTGGCCGTTTTGCCCGAGCATTTGGCCGATTACCGTGGCATTCAAGCCGTTAGCCAGGCGTGGGAGATCCTGCAAGGCCAAAAGCTCTCCCGCACCGAGCTAGTCTTCGCCTTTCCTACTCCTCTTCAGGTGGATCCTATTAGGGCGCAACTGCCGCAGCGGGAAGGCATTCGTTACCTCAGCCTCAGCAATCCTGAGCTGGCCTGCGCCTACTCTTCCGCCCTGGCTTTGATTTTCCACGCCACCTTCCGCCCCAGCAGTCCTTTGGAAGCCATGGCTTGTGGCTGCCCAGTGGTGCATTACCGGGAGGGGCAAGGGAGTGTTGCCCAGAAAGAGGAGGCAGCGACCTTGCTCTGCCAAGGATCCCTTCAGGAGTTGGCCAACGCTTTAGAGCGCATCCAGAGCTATCCCGTGCGCTCTCCCCTCATTGCCAAAGGGCTAGAGCAAGCCAAGGAGCTGAGCTGGTCAACCGTTGCCGCCAAAATCTGGGAGATCTTCGACCGGGTTGCTCCCCCTCGCAAAGAATCCGCAGAAAAAGCTACTGCCCGCTAGCGACCAGGTTTTTCCACATCTGCCGGTAGGCCTGCTCCAGGGCGCGGGCGTGGCCTTGGGGATCCCGCAGGGGCGATTTCTCCATCATGTCTCGCAGGTTGTGGCGCAGATGCCGCAGCCGCTCCAGGTCATTGGCCAGGTTGACGGCGATCTCCACATACTCTTCCGGGGTTTGGGCCACTAGCTCCGGCAGCCCCACATTGGTGAGGATGGAGACCCCCACGCGGCAGACGTGGGCATTCCCCGCCAGGACAACCACCGGCGCACCGCCCCAGAGAGTTTCACAGGTGGTGGTGGTGCCGTTGTAGGGGAACGGATCCAGGCCAATGTCGATCTCGCTGTAGATCTGGAGGTGCTCTGGAATGCTCTGGCGATCCCCCACCAGGTGCACTCGCTGCCGATCCACCCCGTGCTCCTCAAAGTGCCCCCAGAAGATCTCGCGCACGCTGCTGTCGGTGTAGCGCATGTTCTTGAGCAAGATACGGGCGTTAGGGAGCCGCTTGAGGATCTCTGCCCACACGGCCACCACGTTAGGGGTAATTTTGGTGGGGTTGTTGCAGCAGCCAAAGGTAATGTAGCCCGCCGAGAGGGCCGGCAGCTCGGAAACCGGCGGGAAAATATCCACAGGGTTGTAGCAAAGAAAGCTCTTGGGCAGCCGCATCAGCTTTTCCGTGTGGTATTTCTCCGTCATGCCCGGCGGATCGGCATAGGCGTCGGTGATGCGGTAGTCCACCAAGGTTAAACCAGTGGTGTTGGGGTAGCCTAGATAGGTGACCTGGATGGGGGCAGGTTTGAGCGCCAGCACCCCCAGGCGGTTGTAGGCGGTGTGGCCAGCCAGATCCACCAAAATGTCGATCTTGTCCTCGTGGATGAGCTCGGCCACTTCCACGTCGGAGCGGATCTTGTAGATATCCCGCCAGCCATCGGCCTTCTCTTTCATCCGCTCGGTCACCATGTCTGAGTGCGGTGTGTTGGAATAGCAGTAGATCTGGAAGCGCTCGTGGTCGTGGTGGTTATAGACATGTTCAAAGAACATGCTTACTGAGTGCAGCTTGAAGTCGCCGGAGATGTAGCCAATGCGCAGAGGCCGCTTTAGGTCGCGATCCCGGTGGTAGGGCCGCCGCAGATGGGCCACTGCAGCCTGAGTGGCATCCCCCCACTTTTTGTGCTCTCGCAGCGTCTCTTCAGGGTCGAAATCGGGAGCGTAGTGCAGGCCCATGAGGATGTTGCCGTGGAAGGCGATCACCCCCGGCGCCAGCTTGGCCGACTTGCGGTAGGCTTGGATGGCCTCTTTGTGGCGGCACTGCTGTAGGTAAACCCCTGCCAGCACGGCGTAGGTGGAAGGGTCGTCCGGCTTGAGCGCCAGGGCTTGCTCGAGGGCTTCCAGGGCTTCGCTGAGGCGGTTTAACTCCTTGTAGGCGGATCCCAGCGCCCGGTGCCCTTCCACAAAGTCCGGCTTGAGGCGAACCGCCTCCTGCAGCACTGGCAGAGCCTCTTCGTTGCGGTGTTGGCTCTGCAGCAGCAGCCCCAGGTTACAGTAGGCTTCCGCCAGTTGCGGGTCGTGCACCAGCGCCTGGCGATACTGGATCTCCTCTTTTTCCGGCTCGTTGAGGTGGCGGTAGGCCAGGCCCAGGTTGTTGTAGGCCAGGGCAAAGTCAGGCTTGTGCTCCAGGGCCGCTTCCAGCAAGGGGATGGCCTCCTTAAACCGCAGTTGATCCAATAGCAGGCAGCCGGCCTCGAAGTAGGCTTCGGCAAAGTCGGGCCGCACGCCCAGAGCGCGGCTGAGGTGGGCCATGCTATCGGCCATGCCGCAAGGGAACACCTTGCGCAGCTTGCGATCCGACAGAAAGCTCGCCAAGCCCCGGTAAGCTTCGGCATATTCAGGCTGCAGGCCAAGGGCCACGTGGTAGTAGTCCAAAGCGCGTTCCGGCTGCTTCAGCTTGCGATAGGCTGTGGCCAGGTTGAAGTAAACCCGCGGGCGATCCGGCTGCAGAGCCAGGGCTGCCCGATAGGCCTCGATGGCCGCCTCCGGCTGATCCTGCTCCAATAGAGCAGTGCCCAGGTTGATGTGCGCTTCCACCCGCTGTGGATCCAGCTCCAGCGCCCGCCGGAAGGCGGCAATCGCTTCCTCCCACTTCCCCTGCTCTGCTAGAGTCAGGCCCAGGCCGTTGTGTAGCTCTGGCCGCTGTGGGTCTTGCTCTAGGAGCTGGCGATAGAGCTCAACAGAACGCTCCAACTGCCCCGCCTCGCGGCAGAGCTCGGCCAGTTCTTGCGCCCGCTCTGGGGTAAACTCTAGCGCCAGCGCCTGCTCTAGATGGTCGATGGCCGTTGCCAGCCGCCCTTTTTGCCGCTCAATGTGGGCCAAATCTGTCAAAATCTGAGGATCTTGGGGCTGCAGGGCCAGGGCCCGCCGGTAATACTCCTCGGCTTGGTCATACTGGCCCAGTTGAAAGTGGCAGAGGCCCAGGTTGAAGAGGGCCTGCAGGTAATCGGGCTGCAGCGCCACCGCTTGGCTGTAGCATTCGATGGCTGCTTCCAGCTTGCCCAGCGCCTGGTACACCGCCCCCAAGTTGCTCTGAAAAGCGGCCTGATCCGGCCGAAGCTGCGCAGCTTTGGCTAGATGAGCTGCAGCCTCCTCTAGGCGGCCCGTCTGGTAGCAGAGGATGCCCAGAAAATAGAGGGCATCGGGCTGTTCGGGCTGGAGAGCCAGCACCTGACGGTAGGCCCCTTCCGCCTGCTGCAGATCCCCGGCTTCGTGCTGGCGGATGGCCGCTTCCAAGATGGCCACAAAGGTGTCGAGTGTCACTTGGCCTGGATCCCTAGACTCCATAGCTCCTGATTCTATACCTACCTGGATCCCATGAGAAAAAAACGAGCCTGATTGCTCAGGCCCGCAGTGCTTCAAGCAGCTAGGCAGCCACTAGCGCGGGATGGTGAAGCGGATATCCAGCCGTGGCCCGCGAGCGGTGGTGATGGGGGCAGCACCCGTGCCTGTAGCCGGCTCTTTGTCGAACTCGGC
>NZ_JANSHR010000008.1:0-48437 GCF_047461675.1 Synechococcus sp. R70.1 | reverse complement strand
GCCTGGTTATTCCACACCTCCCTGGCGCACTGTAGCCGCACCTGGTAGAAGCGGGAGCCTGACACCGCCCGCTGCACCCCAGGCCGTACATCTGCTGTACGCGGCCCCGCCGACGTATCGCCCCCCAACACGTTGCCGCTGATGCTCAGAGCCACAAAGGTGGGCGTGGAAGCTGGCGCAAAGAAGTCGCTGGACACCACGTTGTTGGGCGCACCCAAGGTCACTTCCTGGAACACCACGTTGTTGGACGGCAGGTTGTGCGGTGTCGGATCCAGGAAGAAGAAGCCCCGCCCCCGGTCGCCAAAACCAGGAATGGTGGCCGAGTCGTTGGAGGGCAACTGCACCAGCGTTAGTTGCGCCTCCTGCACCACCGCGTTGGCTGGAATGCTGGTTGGAATTGGAAAGGAAAGCACAGCGCGGTAGTCGGAGTAGGTGCCTACCGGGACGTTCTCGGCTGCGCTAGCGCGACGAATGCCAAAGCCCACTGGCACCACAACTGGGTTGGAGAATACCTGCCCGCCAGGCGTAATTGCTGCCAGTTGCGTCGGCAGCAGGCTAATCGGGTCGCCCGAAACAGCCACGTTGCCAGTGGTGAAGGTGGCTACAAAATCTTCCGGCAAACTGCGCCCTGAGGCAAACAGATCTGGCACCGCCCGCGAAATGGTAACCCGATACACCGAGTCATTGCTCAGTGGCTCGTCGAAGGTGATGGTAACTTCGGTGCGGTCGGCGTTAAAGGCGATTCTTCGCGGCGGCACCCTCCCCGCTTGCGGCGCTACGGAAGTAATGCTAAGAGCCTGGGCCAAAGGAGCCTCCCGCACCGGCTCGCTGAAGCGAATGACAATGCGAGTATTAATAGCAACGTTGGTCGCCCCATCCGCAGGGCTGATGCTGATGACGCGGCCTACGGGTGTGGGAGTGGGAGTCGGCGTGGGGGTAGGAGTTGGCGTGGGGGTAGGAGTCGGTGTGGGTACGACAGTGCTGGTGCTGCTTTCTTCACCGCAACCGGTGAGCAACAGGGGCAGCATCACCACTGTGGAAGCGAGAGACAGAGACCCCAGTGACTTCAAGAGCCACTTGTGCATTGTTCCGTTCATGTTGCTCCTCTTAACCAAAAAAGCAGGGTTCGGCTAGACACTTTCCTTAACTTACCCGATTGGCCCGCTTAGGGCAATCTAAGCCTCCTGGAAATAACCAATCGGGGGGAGACGCAGACACGCCTGTTTGGTGGCTAGTCTGTACTACTGTGCTGATCATACAGGCAGATGCAGCAGCTTTGGCAAGAGTTGTCGACTTTTTCCGGGCCAATAGGGGGTGATCTGGGTCACAGACAACGAACATCAGCTTGCTCGAATGGGCGGGGTTGAGGCTTGGCCAAGGCAGCAGGGCAGGTGAGGTGTGACGTGGCCGGAAAGGTTTCTCCGCTCCGACCCTAAGAAACCGGAAGATTTGCCTACTTCTCCAAAAAATGGTGCTTGATCCGGGGCAGAAGGGTGGCAGGATGAGGAGTGGACGTTTTTTCTGGAGACCCAAGCAGGATGGCTGTCTACAAAGTTCGGTTGATCAACGAAGAGCGGGGCCTGGACGTCACCATCGATGTGCCGGACGACGAGTACATTCTGGACGTGGCGGAAGAACAAGGGATCGACCTGCCCTACTCCTGCCGCGCCGGAGCTTGCTCGACCTGTGCTGGCAAGCTGGTGAGCGGCACGGTGGATCAAAGCGATCAATCCTTCCTGGATGACGACCAGATTGCCCAGGGCTATGTGCTGACCTGCGTAGCTTACCCTACCTCTGACTGCACCATCATCACCCACCAAGAAGAAGCCCTTTACTGAACTGATCGAGCTTGAGTTTCCATCCCTACCCTTGGCCCCTCTTCCTAAGGAAGGGGGGTTTTGCTTTGAGCAGCCCCTCTCCCAGAGCGAGAGGTTTAGGGCGGTATGATTTCTGTAGCACCTCAACACCCGCTAGCGATCGATGACACCTGAGCAAGAGCAGTGGCTAATCCGTGCCGTCCAAGAGTTGCAAGCTGCCCAGCAAGAAATGCGCCTTGTCCAACAAAACCAGCAGCTTCTTATTCAGGAACTGCGCGAGGGGCAGGCGATGCTGGCGCAGTTTTTCCGCGAGGCCCTGGATCGCTTTGACGAGCGCACCCGGGCTATTGAGCGCCGCACGGAAGCTCTGGAACGCCGCACGGAAGCGCTGGAGCGCCGCACTGACGAGATGGCGAAAGAGATGAGAGAGATGCGGCAAGAGATCCGGGATCTGCGCCGCGACTTTTTGGAACGGCGCTAGCCCAAGCGACCTCTAGCCCTTCTTCCTAAGGGGTTTTATTTTGGAAGTCTAGGATGACAACAGAGAAGTTATGGCTCTGGCCATGGGATCCGTTTCCGCACCCCCAACAGCTCGCCTGAGCTTGGCGGAATACCTTGCTTATTCAGATGGCAGCGACACCCGCTATGAGCTGGTGGCGGGGGAGTTGGTTCCTATGGCCCTTCCAACCGGACGGCATGTGCAGATTCAAAAGTTTCTCAGCCAGGTTTTCGAGGCAGAGATTGCGCGGCAGCAGTTGCCCTGGACAACAATCCAGGGCGGCCTAGGGATCCAGTCGCCGCGGGGCAACCGCTGGGATACGGTGCGGATCCCGGATGTGGTGGTGCTGCCTTTGCAGCAGTGGCAGGAGATGGGATCCCGAGAGGCGTTGATTCGTCTAGAAGACCCGCCGCCGCTATTGGTGGTGGAGGTGGTGAGCGAGTCCAGCCGGGCAGCAGACTACCGGGCCAAGCGGGCGGAGTACTGCGTCTTGGGGATTGGTGAGTACTGGATTGTGGACCCTTTGGAAGAGAAAGTAAGCCTGCTGCTGTTGCACGAGGGCTGGTACGACCTGCTGGAGCTAAAGGGATCCGAGCGGGTGCCCTCAAAGGTTTTTGTGGGGCTAGAGTTGCAGGCGGGGGAGATCTTGGCTGCCGATTCAGGTTATCCTAGTAAAGGCACGGGGAGTTAGCTCAGTTGGTAGAGCGCTGCGATCGCACCGCAGAGGTCAGGGATTCGAGTTCCCTACTCTCCATTTCCCTTGCCCCTAGTCTCTCTCCCAAAAAGAGGGGGGAGTTGGGGTACGGGGATTTTTTGTTCTGTAGCGCCGCTAGCGATGACACCTGAGCAAGAGCAGTGGTTGATCCGCGCCATCCAGGAACTGCAAGCTTCCCAGCAAGAGCTGAAAGCTGCTCAGCAAGAGATGCGCCTCGTCCAACAAAATCAGCAGCTTCTCATTCAAGAGCTGCGTGAGGGGCAAGCGATGCTGGCGCAGTTTTTCCGCGAGGCCCTGGATCGCTTTGACGAGCGCACCCGGGCTATTGAGCGCCGCACGGAAGCTCTGGAACGCCGCACGGAAGCGCTGGAGCGCCGCACTGACGAGATGGCGAAAGAGATGAGAGAGATGCGGCAAGAGATCCGGGATCTGCGCCGCGACTTTTTGGAACGGCGGTAGCCCAAGCCCTCCAATTGGCATTTGCCCTTCCTTGCAAGTTGGTCTATGTCTGTCATCCGCACCCTCCACCGCCAGTTGGTAGCCAAAGAGCGCTCTGCCGAGGAGATTGCCCGCGAATACCTAGATCGCCTGCACCAACTGGAGCCGCAGCTTAAGAGCTTCATTACCGTCACGGAGGAGCTGGCCCTGCAACAAGCTAGAGCCGTGGACGCCCGCATCCGCGCCGGGGAGGAGATCGGCCCTTTGGCCGGGATCCCCTTGGCTGTCAAGGACAACCTCTGTACCCAAGGGATCCGCACCACCTGCGCTTCCAGGATCCTGGAGGGGTTCATCCCACCCTACGAGTCGACGGTGACGGCGCGGCTGGCAGCAGCCGGCATGGTGATGGTCGGCAAGACCAATCTGGACGAGTTTGCCATGGGCAGCTCCACGGAAAACTCGGCCTTTCAGCGCACGGCCAACCCCTGGGATCTGACGCGGGTGCCGGGGGGATCCTCGGGGGGGTCGGCAGCAGCGGTGGCGGCAGACCAAGCGGTGGTGGCCTTGGGGTCCGATACGGGGGGATCGATCCGCCAGCCGGCAGCTTTTTGTGGCGTGGTCGGCCTCAAGCCTACCTATGGGCTAGTCTCCCGCTATGGGCTAGTGGCCTTTGCCTCGTCTTTGGATCAGGTGGGGCCCTTTGGGCGCACGGTGGAGGATGTGGCCCTGCTGCTGCAGGGGATTGCCGGCCACGACCCTCTGGACTCCACTAGCCTTAGGGTGGAGATCCCGGACTATAGCCAGGCCCTGATCCCCGAGATCAAAGGCTTCAAGATTGGAGTCATCCGCGACCTGCTGGGAGAGGGGTGTGGGGAAGAGACGCGCGCTGCCGTGCAAGCAGCCATCCAACACCTAGAGGAGCTGGGGGCCGAGATCCTGGAGATCGACTGTCCCAGCTTTCGCTATGGCCTGGCTACCTATTACATCATTGCCCCTTCGGAAGCTTCTTCCAATCTGGCCCGCTACGACGGAGTCAAGTACGGCCTGCGGGAGCCTGCCGACTCCCTCTTGGCTATGTATGGCAGGACGCGCGCCCGTGGCTTTGGGCCGGAGGTGAAGCGGCGCATTATGCTTGGCACCTATGCCCTCTCAGCCGGCTACTACGACGCCTATTACCTAAAAGCTCAAAAGGTGCGCACCCTAATCAAGCAGGATTTCCTCAGGGCTTTTGAGAAGGTGGACGTATTGGTCAGCCCCACCACCCCCACGCCAGCCTTCAAAGCGGGGGAGCGGGAGGATCCTTTGAGCATGTACCTGTGCGACCTAATGACGATCCCCGTCAATTTGGCAGGCTTGCCAGCGCTAAGCTTGCCCTGTGGCTTTGCCGACGGCCTGCCCATTGGCCTGCAGATCATCGGCAACGTCTTGCAAGAGAGCAAGGTGCTGCGGGTGGCCTATGCCTACGAGCAGAGCACTGACTGGCACAAGCGCCGCCCCCCGCTAGCGCGGCCCTCGGTTGAAGAGGCGAGGGGGTCCAAGGCCAAACACCAGTCCGGCAGAATTTAGGCCCTGCCCATCTGGTGAGTTGCCGAGAAGCGCTCCATAAAGCGCAGGAAGCGCTCCCACTCGGCTTCGGTTTCCATGTCGTAGACTACCTCCAGGGCTTTGAATTCCCCGTTGAGGAACTTGGCCGTGATGTTGCGGGTAGTTAGCTCCCCCTCTTCGTCAATCATCCGCATGCCGAGGATGTTTTGCGTATCTGTCTTCAACTCCTCGAAGCGAAAAATGGCAGATCCCCGGCTGCCAGTTTTGGATTTCAGCAGCCGTACCTGGGTGGGTACTTCCTCGATGCCGGGAGAAAACTCAATTCTGGCCATGGCTTCCTAGAGTTACGATTCAAGCATTATAGCTGGCAAAAGGCCCGCAACTCTTGAGCAGCCAGCTGCTCTAGGTAATGGCTGGCCTGGCGCTGGGCTGCGGCCACATCCGGGATCCAGTCACAGAGAGCGCCTACCCGGATGGGGTGGGACTGGACTGCCAAGTTGGCTCGGGCGGCAAGGGAGGCCTGGCCACAGAGAATCAAGAGGGGCTTCTGGGCTGCCCTAGCCTGCTGCAGCACCACCCCTACCACTTTGCCCATGGTGCTCTGTTCGTCAAAGCGGCCCTCGCCGGTGACCACGAGATCAGAGCGGCGGATGCGCTCCGCCAGGTTCAACTGCTGAGCCAAAAGCTGGATCCCGGACTCCAGGGTGGCCCCCAAAAAGGCCACCAGCCCTGCTCCTAACCCACCGGCAGCGCCAGCACCAGGGATCCCCTCCACCGCTCGACCCAGGTCGCGCTTGACCACTTCAGCCCAGCGCTGCAGCGCTTGCTCCAATTGCTGCACCTGCTGGGGGGTGGCTCCCTTCTGGGGGGCAAAGACGGCGGCTGCCCCCAGCGGGCCGGTGAGGGGATTTTGCACGTCGCAGAGGCCGCGGATGCGCTTGCCCTGCCAGACCGGCTGCTCAGGTGGCTCGATGCGTGCCAGCCGGGCCAACTCTCCCCCGCCCCAGGCAAGAGGATCCCCCGCTTCATCCAAGAGGCGATAGCCCAAGGCTTGGGCCATGCCTGCTCCTGCATCCACGGTGGCGGATCCCCCCAGCCCTATCCAGATCTCGGCAACGGGCTCCCGACAGGCAACCCGCACCAACTCCCCCAAGCCGTAGGTGGTGGTGCGGGTAGGATCCCGCCGCTCGGGAGGCAGTAAGGTCAGGCCCGCCACCTGGGCTATTTCCAGCAGCGCCCGCTTCCCTGCCACCCCGTACTCGGCCCAGACGGGATCCCCTAGGGGGCCAGTAACCCATAGGCCTTTCTTCTCGCCTCCTAGCGCCGCTAGCCATACCTCCAGCGTGCCCTCTCCCCCATCGGCTAAGGGGAGCAGCTCCACCTCTGCCTCGGGCAAGACCTGGCGGAGGCCCCGGGAAATGCTCTCTGCGGCGGCCTTAGCCGTCAGGGATCCCTTGAAGCTATCCGGGCAGACTAAAATTCGCCGCAGCGGGCGGCTGAGCTGGGATGCCTTGAATGTCCTTGGTGGCACCAGAGGGTGGACTGAGCTGCAGGCCGACAAAGCCTAGCCCCCGGCTACTGAGCGCTTTCGCCTTCTGCCGGCGAAGGTTGATCCGCGCTGGAGGCCTGGGAGGCGTCGATGGCAGCGGGTGAGTTGCCCAAAGACTGCTCCAGGGCCAGGCGCTGCTCCATCACCCGTAGAAAATAGCCCCCCATCATCGCCCCAGAGAGCATCTTTGCCAAACTCTCACGGTTGGTAACGATTTGAACGCCAAATTGGTCGGACGGCAGACTGCCCAGCAGGCTGCGGATGTTATAGCCCAGGATCTCTAGCACTTCTGGAGAAGAATTGCGGGCAATATCCTGAAAAACGCTGGGATCCTGCGCCTGCAGGTATTGCCAGAGCCGGTTGTTGGGGCTAGGCGTCGGCACAGCCTCAAAGCCAGGAATGAAGTTGATTGGGCTGGACATGGAGTCACCAAGCTCCCCAAACACAGCAACTAAAGCCCAACAGGATGGCTTGCCTGATCCGTCAGGCTCTTGCCGCTCCCCCAATTTGGGCTACGCCCAGCTTACCACCTACGCCTTGCCGCCCTCGGTACGGGATCCCACCCTTTTGAGGCGGCAAATGCCGTACCTAAGAGCAGCCGGAGCTCTAGGGCGAGGGATCCCCGACAAATGAGGCCGGCACCACTGTTACCCCGACGATGCTGTCCTCGGGATCCAGGCGCTGCACCAGCACACCCGTTGCCTCGCGCGACTGGGCAGGAATGGCCTTGGCCAGCTGGCGCATGACCATGCCCCTGGCAGTAACCAAGAGGATCTCGTCCTCGGCATTGACGATGCGCAGAGCCGCCAGCTCATCCGACGCCTGGCGGAACTTGGTGGCGATCACCCCCTTGCCGCCACGGTTTTGCTGGCGGAAATGGTCAATGGCCAAGCGCTTGCCCCGACCTTCCTTGGTGATGACCAGCACCCAGGGATTGGCTAGCCGCTCTCCCTCTTGCTCAGCAGCCCTCACCGCCTCGGCAGAGAGAATATCCATGCTGACGATGGCGTCGCCGGCGTTGAGGGTAATGGCCCGCACACCGCGAGCCGGCCGCCCCAGGGGACGCAGTTGCTCGTCGTCAGCCCGGAAGCGAATGCCCATGCCCTGGCGAGTTGCCATGACCACGTCGTCAGCCGGGCGGGCACGGCGCACCCAGCACAACTCGTCACCTTCTTCAAGAGAAATGGCAATCAGGCCATTGGAGCGAACGTTGGCAAAGGCGCTGAGGGCCGTTTTTTTGATGTAGCCCCTACGCGTGAGCATCACCAGGTATTCGTCCTCGCTAAACTCGCCTACGGGCACCATCGAGGTAACCCGCTCTTCCCGGCTCAGCGGCAGCAACTGGACAATGGCACTGCCGCGGGCGGTGCGGCTCCCTTGGGGGATCTGGTAGGCGGGCAGAGTATAGGCCACCCCCCGATTGGTGAAAAAGAGAAGGGTGTCGTGGCTGCAACAGGCAAAAAATTGGGCAATGGCGTCGTCTTCTTTGATGCGGGCGCCAGCCTTGCCGCGGGTGGCTCGTCCTTGCACCCGAAACTCTTCGAGGTCCATGCGCTTGATGTAGCCCTGTTCCGTGAGGAAGATGACCGTCTCGCGGTTTTCGATGAGATCGGCCACCTCCAGCTCACCGTCCTCCAGGCAAAAGCGGGAGCGGCGCGGGCTCCCAAAGCGGGCTTTGAGCTGCAACAGCTCCTCGCGGATAATCTGCATCACCCGTTCCCGCCGGGTGAGAATGTCCCGCAAATCGGCAATTTGCCGCAGCAAGTCCTCGTGCTCGGCCTGGATCTTCTCGGCTTCCAGGGCCGTGAGGCGGCGCAGTTGCATTTGGAGGATGCCTTCGGCCTGCACTTCACTTAGCCCCAGTTGGCTCTGCAGCTCGGCGCGGGCGGTGGCAGGATCAGCCGCTTCCCGAATGAGAGCAATGACCCGATCCAGCTGCCCCAAAGCCACAAGGTACCCCTGGAGCAGGTGAGCTCGCTCCTCGGCTTTCTGCAGCTCGTAGCGGGTGCGCCGCTCGATGAGCTCTACCCGAAAGTCCAGAAAAGTCTGGAGCGCGTCCCGCAACGTCAAGGTGCAGGGCCTGCCGTTGAGGATGGCCAGCATGTTGACCCCAAAGCTGGTCTGCAGGGGGGTCTGTTTGTAGAGGTTGTTGAGCACCACCTGGGGCTGGGCATCCCGCTTCAGCTCAATGACTACCCGCATGCCCCTGCGGTCGCTCTCGTCGCGGATGTCGGCAATGCCCTCCAGTTTTTTCTCATTGACCAACTCGGCAATTTTTTCAATCATGGCTGCCTTGTTGGTCTGGTAGGGCAGCTCGGTGATGACAATGGCCTCTCGCGCTGGCCGGCCCGGCTGCTCGAGGGTTTCGATGGTGGCCACGCCGCGCAGCGTGATGGAGCCGTGCCCGGTGGCGTAGGCTTCGCGGATGCCCTCCTGGCCCAGGATCAGCCCGCCCGTGGGAAAATCTGGCCCAGGGATCCACTGCATTAACTCCAGGCTGCTCAGGTTGGGGTTTTCGATGAGGGCAATCAGGCCGTCCACCAGCTCTCCCAGGTTGTGGGGGGGAATGTTGGTGGCCATGCCCACGGCAATACCGGAAGAGCCGTTCAGCAGCAACTGCGGGATCCGAGCCGGCAGCACCAGTGGCTCCTGCTGGGATCCGTCGTAGTTGTCGACAAAGTCAACGGTGTTAGCGTCGAGGTCCTGCAGCAGGGCTTCCTGGGCAAAGGCCGTGAGGCGGCACTCGGTGTAGCGCATGGCCGCTGGCGGATCGTTGTCAATGGAGCCGAAGTTGCCGTGCCCATCCACCAGGCGCTCCCGCATGGAGAAGTCCTGGGCCATGCGCACCAGGGCCTCGTAAACTGCCTGATCCCCGTGGGGATGGTATTTTCCAATTACATCCCCCACCACCCGAGCGCACTTGCGAAAGGGCCGATCCGCCGTCAGGCCCAACTCGTACATAGCATAGAGAATGCGACGATGCACCGGCTTGAGGCCATCCCGCGCGTCCGGCAAAGCCCTCCCGACAATAACGCTCATGGCGTATTCCAGGTAGGACTGCGTCATCTCCCGCTGCAGGTCAGTGGAGATGATGCGCGCGGCCAACTCGTTGTCGCTCATGGGATGGGAAGAATGCCAGTTAGCTTGACGCAGGCAAGGTAGCCCTAGTCTCAGTCTACCATCGGCCTTGTGAGGAGCTTCCCGCCGGGGCTGCTCGGGGATCCCTGAAGAAGTTCATAGATAAAAGTCTATTCTCTAACTTAGCCTTAGGGTAACCCTCAATGATAGGCTGCCTATAGCGTTGAGAGTGGCAAGGTATGGTACAGGCTGGCGGAGGCAATCTTCTAAGGGGCTGGCGTCAGCGTCTAAGTCTAGAAAACTGGCGCGGGGATCTCTTCGGTGGCCTGACGACGGCAATTGTGTCCTTGCCGATGGCCCTAGCCTTTGGAGTAGCTTCCGGGGCGGGGCCAGTGGCAGGTTTGTACGGAGCGGTGTGTGTGGGCTTTTTTGCGGCCCTGTTCGGCGGTACCCCCACCCTTATCTCCGAGCCCACCGGGCCGATGACGGTGATGATGACAGCAGTCATTGCCAAGGTTACCGCCCGCTATCCCGAGCAGGGGCTGGCGCCGGCCTTCACGGTGGTCATGCTGGGGGGCCTGTTTCAGATCGTGTTTGGATCCCTGAAGCTGGGCAAATACATTACCCTCATGCCCTATAGCGTTATCTCCGGCTTTATGTCGGGGATTGGCTGGATCATGATTTTGCTGCAGATCCCGCCGCTGTTGGGCTACGCCAGCCAGGGGGGAGTCATTGGGGCCGTGCGGAACCTGCCGACCTACCTGCTCAACCTCAAGGTGCCGGAACTAGGGTTAGGTCTGCTAACGCTGGCAATCCTTTTTGGCTATCCCAAGCCTTGGCGGCGGGCGGTGCCGCCCCAGTTGGTGGCCCTGGTGCTGGGAACGTTGGTGGCCAGCTTGTTCATGGCGGATTGGGATTTGCGGCGCATTGGCCCCATCCCCACCGGCTTGCCGCAGGTGCAATGGCCCCAGCTGCCCTTTGCTGCCTTGGCCAGCCTGGTGTTGGACGGGGTGATGCTGGGCATGCTGGGCTGCATCGATACCCTCTTGACGGCGGTGATTGCCGACAACCTCACGCGCACCCGCCACGACTCTGACCAAGAGCTGATTGGGCAGGGAATTGCCAACCTGGTCTCTGGCTTCCTGGGGGGCTTGCCGGGGGCCGGCGCCACCATGGGCACGGTGGTAAATATCCAGTCGGGGGGACGTACCCCCTTGGCCGGTATCCTCCGCGCCCTCATCCTCTTGATGGTGGTGCTGTTTGCTGCTCCCCTGACCCAAGGGATCCCGATGGCCGTGCTGGCGGGGATTGCTTTCAAGGTGGGGGTGGACCTCCTCGACTGGAGCTTCCTGAAGCGGGCCCACCGCCTCTCCCTCAAAGGGGCAGCCATTATGTACGGGGTGATGTTCATGACCGTATTTGTGGATCTCATCGCCGCCGTGGGAGTGGGGGTGTTCGTGGCCAACTTGCTCACCATCCAGCGCCTGAGCGAGCTTCAGTCGGAAGAGGTGAAAGCCATTACCGATGCGGACGATGCCGTAGACCTCACCCCGCGGGAAAAGGAATTGCTGCGCCAGGGCCGCGGCCAGGTGCTGTTGTTTTACTTGAGCGGCCCGATGATCTTCGGGGTTTCCCAGGCCATTTCCCGCCAATATCAGGCGGTAGCCTCCTGCCAGGCTTTGGTGGTGGACCTATCGGATGTGCCAATGCTGGGGGTTTCGGCGACCCTCTCCCTGGAAAATGCCATTCGCGAGGCCCTAGATCGCGGCAAACAGGTGTGGATTGTCGGCGCCAGAGGCCGCATCCAGCAGCGCTTGGAAAGCCTACGTTTGCCCCTGCCGGCGGAGCGGTTTGTGGAAAGCCGAGAGGCCGCTTTGGCCGAGGCCGTCGCCCACTTGGGCTTGGCGGCAAAACCCAGCCCCCTAGTTTGAGCCATCTCGACTGGCCCGAGGACAAAAGCTGTAGGCTTTTTGCAGCACCTCTATGGACTGGAAGGGTCGGATTGCCTACTTGGCAACCCTGCATCGCAAAGAGGAGGTGATTGCCCCTCTCTTGGCCGAGCATCTGGGGATCCAGGTGCAGGTGATACCTCTAGACACCGACCAATTCGGCACCTTCTCGCGGGAGCGCCCCCGGCCAGGGGATCCCCTCCACACCCTACGTCTAAAGATCGAGAGAGCCCGCCAAGCTTACCCTGCCCCCTTGGTTTTGGCCAGCGAGGGATCCTTCGGCCCCCACCCCCAGATCCCTTGGATTCCTTGGAACCAGGAATGGGTCATGCTCAGGGTTTTTGAATCCGGCGCGGATCCCTTGGAGCTGGTGGGCTATGCGGAAAGCACCCAAACCAATTTCAGCCATCGCTGGGTGCAAAGTTTTGCGGAAGCGCTTGACTTTGCCCAAAAAGTCGGTTTCCCCGAGCATGCCCTGATCGCCCTCGACCAGCCGGAAAACCCCCAAGTTATCCACAAAGGGATCCAAGACGAAGCAACCCTGAGGCAGGTGGTGGAGGAGCTGCTGGCCCGGCAGCAGGGGCTGCACCTGGAAACCGACATGCGGGCCCTGTACAACCCAACCCGCCTGCAGGTCATCGCGGCAGCCACCCAAAACCTCATTGCCAAAGCCCAAAGCCTTTGCCCAGCCTGCGGCACTCCCGGCTACTGGCGCATCCGCCCCCTGGCAGGCTTGCCCTGCGGCCAGTGTGGTGCTCCCACCCCTGTAACCAAGGCATGGATCTATGGCTGTGCCCGCTGTTCCCACACCCACACCGAGCCTGTGGCAGAGACTTGGGCGGATCCGGCTCAGTGTGCCTTTTGTAATCCCTAGCTTTGTCCCAGGCTTGACGTCAAGCCCAGGCTTTCATCCCCCCAGAGGGGCTGATGTAAGAAAATAGGGATCCAACCCAGTGGATCCCTACTTAGCAACTTGGATGTCAGCGCAGGGATTTTAAGAACTAGAAAGTAAACACAGCTCGCAAAGCCCCCACGCCAATGGTTGGGTCGTTGTCTCCTGGCCTGCCGCCGTTGGGGTTGCTTACAAAATAGGCAGCAGGTGTCAAGGTAATGTACTCATTGACCGGGAAGCTGTAGTAGACGTCCACTACGAAGGGGCGGGTATCCCACACTCCGTCGTTGTCTGTGGTCACGATTGGCTGGCCGAAGACCACACCACCTTTGGCACCCTCCACGAACAGATCCGGGAAGACAAAGCCAAACAGCCAGCCGTTGAAGCCTTCGTCACCTGGATCGATAGTGCCAGCCGGTACCACATTAGGCAGGTTGTAATCGACATTGCCAGCGGTGAACCAGCCGGACACCGTAATCCGTGGACTTACATCCCACTTAGCGGCCACCGTAAAGGCATTGACCCGCGCAGAGGTGGTTACCTCAGTCCGGCGCAGCGGCCCTCGGAAGAGGTTACTGCCGGTGGCCAAGAAGCTGGGGCCTTTTGTAGCATCCTGCAGATAGGTGGTGGCGAACTGCAGGTAGAACTCCAGCTCTTTTGTAGGCAAAAAGCCCAGCTCCACCGTGTGAGCGCTGTCGTTGCCCGTCAAACCGCTGTCACCAAAGCCTCTGCCTAAGGCCTGGGCGCCGCGAGTGCTGTAGGCGTAGGCTAAGCGAAGCTGGTCGCTGAGACGATAGCGGAAGCCAAACAGCGTTCCACTAGGCACATCTCCCGTGGAGTTGGGAAGGTCGGCAAAGTCAGAAAGGGCATCGAAGGGAACGCTGTATTGAAGGACGCTGGACACCCCTGTGCCTGTGATGCCGGCGTAAATGGTGGCAGCGCGGTTAAAGGCAGGGAACTGATAGACCAACTGGGCCAGGGTGAAAGTGCCACCGCCACCACCGCCAAAGCCAACGCCTGGATCCCCAGAGAAGAAGGCGGTTACCGCATCGCGAGCCTGCAGGCGGATGCGCAAACGGTCGCGGCCAGCAAAGGAGGCGTCGAAGTTCAGCCGCACCCGATAGGGCAGGGTCATGTTGGCTTGGTTCTGCTCAGCCACAACCCTTCCCCCAACAACCCGATCTTCTGTCAGGGCGCTGCCCAGAATAGCCGTAATCACCTGGGCATTCAACTTGGTAACCGGGTTGAAGACCTTGCCTTTGAGGTCGTTAATATCGGCCTCTGCTGCCTCTACCCGCCCCCGTAGAGCCGCCAGCTCAGCCGCAAACTCCTCCTGCAGCCGCTGCAGCGTAGCCAAGTCCTCTTTGGAAACCTTGTCGGCTAGCCCAGCAGCGATCAGCTCGTTGATGCGATCCAAGCAGGCGTTCATCCCAGCGGCAAACTCATAGCGGGTCATGGCCCGGTTGCCGCGGAAGGTGCGGTCGGGGTAGCCGGCAATACAGCCGTAACGCTCGACCAGAGATTGCAGCGCCTGGAAAGCCCAGTCAGTAGGCTGCACATCCGAAAGTTCAGAGATGGAGGTGACAGGCCCCGTCGCTTGGGCATAGGCCACCCCAGGGGTCAAGACTGCCGCTGCACCTAGAGTCCCAGCCAGCAGCGTTTTCCAGTAGTTCGCGTGTTTTGCGGGCATGTTTCTCTCCTTGTTCTCTGTCCTCACACCTGTCTTGGCTGTAGCAGTGCCTTCTAAAAGTAACAGGCCGTCTACCTCGAGAGCGAGCCTGACAATTGCGGACTTTAGAAGAACAACATAGTACAGCCCCAGTCCATACCGTCTACCACTTTACACACTTTTTGAGCCAGACTCAATGCGAGATCCCCAGGGCTAGATAATTCAGGCTCCACACCCATTACTCTACCCCAGGGATCCGGCCCTGGCTAGCGGGTGTATCCCCCAAGCTGCCAGCCTGGATAGGGATGGGCGGTACCGGACTCGAACCAGTGACATCCTGCTTGTAAGGCAGGCGCTCTACCGCTGAGCTAACCGCCCTTGGGGATCCCGGCTACTGAGTTTAGCATTGGCGGGCGCTATCTCCCCATGCCCAGGCTCTGGGCTTTCTGGTACACCTTGCCCTCGGTGAGCAGGGAAGGGGCAATGCAGATCTCCACCTGCTGCATTTCCTTGAGGTTGGCAGCGCCCAGGGTGGCCATGCTGGTGCGCAGAGCACCCCAGAGGTTGTGGGTGCCGTCATCGAGGCGGGCGGGGCCGCACAAGATTTCTTCCAGGGTGCCGGTGCATCCCACGCGGATGCGGGTGCCGCGGGGCAAGACGGGGCTAGGAGTGGCCATACCCCAGTGAAAGCCGCGACCGGGCGCCTCTTGGGCACGGGCCAAAGGGGATCCGATCATCACTGCATCGGCCCCACAGGCAATGGCCTTGCAAATGTCGCCACCGGTCACCAATCCCCCATCGGCAATCACAGGGACATAGGTGCCGGTTTCCGCCAAAAACTGCTCCCGTGCAGCAGCACAGTCGGCAATCGCGGTAGCCTGTGGCACCCCCACCCCCAACACGCCGCGGGAGGTACAGGCAGCCCCCGGGCCGATGCCCACCAGGACCCCCGCTGCTCCTGCTTGCATTAGCTCTAGGGCCACCTCGTAGGTGACGCAGTTGCCCACCACTACGGGAATGGGCATAGAGCGGCAGAACTGGGCCAAATCGAGCTTTTGCATGCCCTCAGGCACCTTGTGGTGGACGGAAACCACAGTGGCCTGGACGAAAAACAGATCCCCCCCCGCTTCCGCGACCAGGGGGCCGTATTGGGCAGCGTGGGCGGGCACACAGCTAGCGGCAGCAATGGCGCCAGCAGCTTTGATCTGGCGAATGCGCTCTTGGATTAGCTCTGGCTTGACCGGCTCGCTGTAGAGGCGCTGCATCAGGGGGACGAACTCGTCTTTGCCAACTGCGGCAATCTGCTCCAGCACCTCGTCGGGATCCGCGTAGCGAGTTTGGATCCCGTCTAGGTTCAGCACTCCAAAAGCTCCCAGCTTGGAGAGCAAAATCGCCATCTTGACGTCCACCACGCCATCCATGGCGCTGGCAATGATGGGGATGGGTCGTTGGATCCCTCCTATAGTGAAGTGGGTATCCACCAGGCTGGGATCCAGGGTTCGCCTGCCCGGCACCAGCGCAATCTCATCCAGTCCGTAAGCCCGTCTTGCCTGTCGATTGCGGCCCAGTTGGACGTTCATTTCTTTCCTCTTTAGCAAGAGGATCCCTTAATTAATCATGCCGCCAAGGAGGTCTCTAAAGCCAGAGAAAGTTTTGGAGTCAACTGGCTTCTTGGGCAAGGGTGTGAAGATGTGCCCTTCCTGCAGACTTCCGAAGCTGTGGCAGCGCTGGGATCCCCAGCGGAAGCCGTAGAGGGCAATGTAGGCGCACATCAAGGCATCGACTTGGTCTTCGTAGTTTTTGAGCTGGCGGCCCCTGAGGGATCCCACCTCCACTTGGAGCAGGGGCTCGTGGCCCTGCAGAGAGGGATCGGCGCTGGCCAAGGCGCGCAGATGTTGCTGGTACAGCCGCCAGGCCTGTTCTCGCTCCTGCCAGCTGCGGCGGGGACGCGCCTTGTAGGGGAGGCTGCGGCTAAGGCCAAACAGGCTCACGATGGCACTGTGGGGGAAGACTTCAGTAACTTGACGGGCCAAGCGCCCCTGCTCGATGCTGGCCTGCTCCTGAAAGCCATAGCGGGCGAGGGCTTGCACCAGCGCTTCTCCTCGCACCTGGCCATTTCTTTCCAGAAGCCGGCGGTTGGCCGGGTGAGCGCCAGCAGCGTAGGGTCGAAACACACGGTTGAGTTCGGCTTCTGCCTGCCGCTGGCCCCTCAAGTTAGGAACGCGCAAGGGAGCATCCACTGCCACCAGGCAGGGATCCCCTCTAGCTTGGGCTTGGATGTAGTCCACAATTTCCTCATTGGTCCCCAGAAGGCGGCTGTCCAGGAGGTAGCCTGTCAGGTTTTGAATGGCGGGATCCAGAATCTCCACCTCCAGCGTCGCCACCCCCGAAGGGTTGCGGGCTGACCAGGCCAGATCTAGGCCAATGCAGACTAACCGTGCCACGCCGCCTTCTCCTCTGCGCCCCCTGGGATAAGGAAAAGGGATCCCACCTGGGATCCCGAAAGATTATTTCAGGCAGTCAACTCTACCCCGGCCAGGCAGCAGACTCTCTGCTACCTGGAGAAGCCGTTGCCTCTTCGTGCCAGGGGATTAGTAGTCGTAGTCATCCGCGCCGCCGCCACCGCCAGCTGGCTTGTTGTTCTTGGGCTCGGGCTTGTCCACCACAATAGCTTCGGTGGTGAGCACCATGCCGGCAATCGAGGCAGCGTTTTGCAGGGCAGAGCGGGTGACTTTGGCCGGGTCAACGATACCCGCTTCGAACATATCCACATAGGCGTCGTTCTGGGCATCGTAACCCACTGTGAAGGGCTTCTCTTTCACCCGCTCCAGCACAATCGAGCCGTTCTGGCCGGCGTTCTCGGCAATGCGGCGCAGCGGAGCGCCCAGAGCACGGGCCACCAGCATAGCCCCCACCAGCTCATCGCCGGACAGGTTGGCCTGCGCCCACTCCGTAACCGCCGGAATCAGGTGGGCCAGAGTGGTGCCGCCGCCGGGGACGATCCCCTCTTCTACCGCCGCCTTGGTGGCGTTGATGGCATCTTCCAGGCGCAGCTTGCGATCCTTCATTTCCGTTTCGGTGGCCGCGCCCACCTTAATCACCGCCACACCGCCAGCTAGCTTGGCCAGGCGCTCTTGCAGTTTTTCTTTGTCGTAGGTGGAGTCAGTCTCTTCAATTTGGCGACGGATTTGCTCGCAACGGGCTTTCACCGCCGCTTCGTTGCCCTCCGCCACGATGGTGGTGTGGTCCTTGGTTACCGTGACGCGGCGAGCCGAGCCAAAGGACTCAAGACGCGCGTTCTCCAACTTCAGGCCGCGCTCCTCGCTAATCACTTCGCCGCCGGTGAGGATGGCGATGTCCTCCAGCATGGCCTTGCGGCGATCCCCAAAGCCAGGCGCTTTCACCGCCACCACGCTCAGCACGCCCCGCAGCTTGTTCACCACCAAGGTGGCCAGGGCTTCCTTCTCAATGTCTTCGGCGATGATCAGCAGCGGACGACCAGCGCGGGCCACTTGCTCCAGAACCGGCACCAGGTCTTGCACCAGGGTAATCTTCTTGTCGGTGATCAGGACGTAGGGGTTCTCCAGAACCGCCTCCATCCGCTCCGTGTCAGTGACGAAGTAGGGGGAGATGTAGCCTTTGTCAAAGCGCATCCCCTCCGTCACTTCCAGCTCGGTGGTCATGGACTTGCCTTCTTCTAGGGAGATCACCCCCTCGCGGCCCACTTTTTCCATGGCCTCGGCAATCATGCGGCCCACTTCCTCATCGTTGCCAGCGGAAATGGCCGCCACCTGGGCAATGGCTTTGGAGTCTTCTACTGGGCGGGCATGTTCAGCAATTTTGTCCACTAGGAACTTCACCGCCTTGTCAATGCCGCGCTTGAGGGCGATGGGGTTGGCGCCAGCAGCCACGTTCTTGAGCCCTTCTTTCACCATGGCGTGGGCCAAGACCGTAGCTGTAGTGGTGCCGTCGCCAGCGATGTCGTTGGTTTTAGAGGCAGCTTGACGGATGAGAGAAACTCCCGTGTTTTCAATGTGGTCTTCCAGCTCAATTTCTTTGGCAATGGTTACCCCATCGTTAACAATCTGGGGTGCGCCAAATTTTTTCTCCAGCACCACGTTGCGCCCTTTGGGGCCAAGGGTAACGGCTACGGCCTCTGCCAAAATGTCCATGCCGTGTTCAAGAGCGCGACGGGCTTCTTCGCTGAAAATAATCGACTTAGCCATAGTTAACCTCCAACAGTCAGCCAACGAAGGATAAGCTAGAAGCTAGCAGCAGTTGGTCTCTTTTACAGCACTTGCTGCCTCTTGCTAGAACTACTGAACAATGGCGAGGATGTCCCGCTCAGCTAGCAGCACATACTCCTCGGTACCCAGCTTCACCTCCGTGCCGGCGTACTTGGAGTAGAGCACTCTGTCGCCTACTTTCAGCTCTATTGGAATAACCTTGCCATCGTCATTGCGCTTGCCAGGACCGACCGCAACCACTTCCCCTACTTGGGGTTTCTCTTTGGCAGTGTCAGGCAAAAAGATCCCGCCTGCGGTTTTCTCATCCTGCTGGGCAACTTTCACCAGCACACGGTCGCCCAGCGGTTTCAGCGTAGAGACGTTCAGCGTTACTGCAGCCATACTAAGTGTCCTCCGTGATGCCTATGGCAGGAAGTCAAAGGGTGATTGAGGAGTCAACTAAACTTGCATCCATTGAGGCTTTAGCACTCTCGGCTTCCGAGTGCTAGTTTATCAGTCAGCTCTGCAGCCTGACAATAGCTGCAACGACAGACGAGGCGGTTGGGTGTGGATCTCCCGACTTCCTCTGCGCCTTTTGGGGGAGGAGAGGCGGTGCGAATTCCCTTGTTTCAGGTGGATGCCTTTACGGCAGTGCCCTTTAGGGGCAATCCGGCAGCGGTTTGCTTGCTGTCCCAGGAGCTGCCGCAGGAGCTGTTGCAGGCAATTGCGGCAGAGAACAATCTGTCGGAAACAGCTTTTTTGCTGCCCCAGGGATCCTGGGATGGCCTCCCCCACTACAGCCTGCGCTGGTTTACCCCCACAACGGAAGTGGATCTCTGTGGGCACGCCACCCTAGCTGCTGCCCATGTGCTCTTGAGCGAAGTTCACCCAGAAGCTCAGGAGGTGGCCTTCTCCACCCGCAGTGGCCAGGTGTTGGTGCGGCGGCAAGGAAAGCGGCTAGCGATGGATTTCCCCTCCCAGACTCCCCAACCTTGGCTGGAAGCGCAAGAACAGGTGGCGGCGGCCTTGGGGATCCCTCCTCTAGAGTTGTACCGCGGCAGCATGGGGGTAGCGGTGCTGGCTTCGGCGCAGCAGGTGCGGCAAGTCCAGCCGAATCGGGCTCAGGTGGAGGCGCTCTCTGTCTCCGGGTTAATCGTCACCGCTGCCGGAGCAGATTTAGAGGAGGGAGCGGATTTTGTTTGCCGCGTTTTCGCCCCCCGCTTGGGGATCTCGGAGGATCCCGTAACCGGCTCTGCCCAGTGTCTGTTGGCGCCTTATTGGTCGGAGCGGCTGGGTCGAACTGAGCTCAGGGTGCGGCAGCTCTCGACGCGGGGGGGTGAGCTCTGGTGTCGCTATCTCGGCGCTCGGGTGGAGATTGCCGGGCAGGCAGTGCTGGTGATGGTGGGAGAGCTGAGGATTCCTTAGAAAAAACACCCCGGCTGGTTCCGAGGTGCTGGGAATGATGGGAAGGGTGGGGCTAGCCCAAAAGTTCTGCCGCCTGAATAAGTTCCACTTGCTTTTTCTTGAGTACCAAGAGAAGCTGAGTGATAGCCACTGCCGCCAGGAAGGCCACCATCCACTTCACCCGATCCGGGCTCTGCAGCACCAGATCCCGCTCCACTTGGCCAAAGCCGCCCACGTTGGGGTTGTTGGTAACCGGATCCCCTTCTTTGACGCTGTCGCCAATGTTAACCACCAACTCCGGCCCCGGCGGCACCACCAGATGCTGGATACCGTTCTCAGTTTCGAAGCTGAGCACTCGCGTGCCCGGCAACTCGTATTCGGGTGGCACCAGGGCGGCCAGCTCTGCCGGCAGGTCGCTAAGATCCGACTCGATAGTGGCGATGCTGGTCAGGCGGCCGGTGGCGGGAGCGCGGAAGACGTTGTTGTTGCTGAGGCTGCCATCGGGGTTGATCTGGCCACGGCCCCGGTTGGCGCCAATGTAAACCCGATATTTCATGAAAGCCACTGAGGGATCCTCTTTCGGGTCAGGGGCTACCACCGGGAAGACGATTTCCTGGTGCTGCTCACCGGGCAACGGCCCCACCAGGAGGATGTTGGGCTTCTGGTCACTGTAGGGAGTGATGTAGGTCTCAGCGGTCTCCTGCCGCTGCTTTTCGGTCATTTCCTCCTCGGTGGCCAGGCGGAAGCCCTCTGGCAAGATCACCACCGCGCCAACATTCAAGCCGCCCTTGCTGCCATCTGCTAGCACCTGCTGCTTGCTTAGGTCGTAGGGAATCCCAACTTTAATGGTGAACACCTGGCCGGGGGTAACCGCCTGCGGCACTTCAGCCCGGACAGGCATGGCGTTCAGGTGGCAGTTGGCGCAGACAATTTTCCCTGTTGCCTCGCGGGGGTTATCGTAGGCCATCTGGGCATAGTAGGGGTAGGCTGCTGCTGGCGGAGATGCTACGACCATTAGCAGCAGCGCACACAAGGCCAAGAAAAAAATTCGCTTCATAAGCTCAACTCAAAATTGCAATTCCAATCTGCAAAAGCTCTTTGGATCCTTTCCTCGAGAGCCTGTGGACGCTTTGGCCAAGACCAACGCCGTGCCCTCTTCAGGCTTTCCTCTCGCCACCGCCAGCCCTGCAATGGCGCGTTTAGGCCTCGCGGAAATCGGGGCCCTGCCAAGGGCTAAAGCGAATGTTGTCGCCGTCCACCGTGGCGCTGACTAGCTCTAGCGAGCGGGGAGCCGGTCCCCGGATGACCTTGCCATTGGCTGCATATTGGGATCCGTGACAGGGGCACTTGAAGAGGTTTTCTCCTGCATTCCAGGGCACCACGCAGCCGAGGTGGGTGCAGACAGCGTTGAGGCCGTAGTTAGCCACCGCTCCATTGTCGATCACGATGTAGGTGGGATCTCCCTTCAAGCCCTGGGCCAGAACGCGATCCGTAGCCGCGTGGGTAGCTAGCAGCTCGCTGACGCGAATTGGCCTGCCGAGGGCATCTTGGGCAATTACCCCCTCCCCTGTCCCACCGGCAGAGGGAGGAATGAAATACTTCACCACCGGGTAGAGGGCACCCACGACCACCACCCCCACCGAGCCGCTGAGAAGGGCGTTCAAGAGAACCCGCCGGCTCATGGGGGGCGCCTCAAAGTTGCTCATCGCTTCGGTCATAATGGTCAGGAAAGCCTGAGAAGTTTTAACGTTCGTTGACAAACGACACCATCCTAACCGAGCCCCCTAGCCAATTTCATTAAGAAATGCAAAGCTAGGAGCAGCTCGAGGGGGAGGCCGATGCATCCAAGCCAACCTATGAGGGGATCCGAGTTGCAAGCTTTGCTGCGGGAGAAGTGGGGCTGCTCCTACGACGTGCAGCTGCGCCGCATGGGGGGTAGGGTGGTGTTGTTGGTGATGTGGCGCTACCTAGAGCAGCCCTCTTTCCCCTTGACGGAGGCCGAGTATCTGGCTCGCCTGGAGTCGGTGATGGCTCATCTGCAGGCTTGGGGTGTGTGGGAAACGGTGCGGCGAGAAATTGAGGCTACCCGCCAGAAACCTCGCATAGGCAAGGCGGTGGCCATTCCTCTGAATTTGCAAGGGGTGGGAGAGCGGGCCTGCGAGTGGCTGCTGTAGCCTGGCTCTTCTCTACAACGGAAAACTCCACCGGCTTGCGGCTATCCAACTTCCACCAGGCCGGCCTGCAGGGCCTGCAAAAACTGGCGGGCGGTGCGACCGGAGAAGCCGTTCTGCTGCTGAGCCCAGATCAGCGCTTGGCGGCGCAAGGTATCTAAAGGCTGAGAGAGGCCCAGCCGCTGCGCCAAGTGTTCCACCGTAGCCAGATAGTCGGCTTGGCTAAAAGGGGCAAAGGTAAGGGTAAGGCCAAAGCGATCCCGCAGCGACAGCTTTTCCTGCACCGTATCCCAGGCGTGGATCTCTTGATCTTGGGGGTTGGGACGATCGCCAAAAAACTCGCGGATAAGGTGGCGGCGGTTGCTGGTGGCATAGAGGCGCACATTGGGCGGCGGTGGAATGAGATCTCCCTCCAAGAGCACCTTGAGCTGCTTAAACTCGGTTTCGTCCGCCTCAAAGGAGAGGTCGTCTACAAATAGGACAAAGGGCAGCGCCTGCTGTCGCAGCTCCGCCAAGATCTCCGGCAACTGCATCAAGTCTCTGGGTCTTAGCTCCAGTAGGCGCAGTCCCTGCGGGCCGTAGCGGCGCAACAACGCCTTCACCAGCGAAGACTTGCCGGTGCCCCGCGCTCCGTAGAGCAACACATGCAAAGCCGGATCCCCCCGCAGCAGCGCTTCGGTGTTGGCGGCCAGCTGCTGTTTCTGCCGTTCGTAGCCGTAAATCTCTTCCCATTCGGGCAAGTCGGGAGCAGGGATCCCTTCTAGCCCTGCTGGCCCCCAGCGAAAGGCCCAATAGCGGCCACAGAGCCCTGCCCCTGCTTGGCGGTAGTGGGCAATCAAGGCCTCTAGGCTCTGGCCCCAATCGGCCAAGGGGCGAGGATCCCAGCCAGAGCTGCTGCTGTTTTCATCTGGCCAGGAGATCCCTAGGCCCAGCGCCTGCATTTGCTCGGCGATCGTCTCCTGGCTATTGGCTAGGATTTGCAGGCAACGGAGATCGTGGCGGGCCGCTTGCAGAAGGGGTGCTGGGATCCCTTGCGGTTGCAGCGCCGCCCGCGAGAAAGGGTTATCGGCCCAGCGGATCTCCCGGATCAGCCACTCCCGCCAGCTCAAGCCCTGCTGGGCCAAAAGCTCAAACCAACGCCCATAGGCTCTCCAGCAGGGCAAGGGATCCCCGCTCATCAACTGCTGAATGAGCTCCTGCCAGGCTAGGGCCAGGGGATGGGCGCAGATGTCCCGAAACACCAGCAGCCTAGCCGCCGCTTCCGCCGCTTCTTCTAGGGGAGTCATTACGGCCCGCTACCCCAAGCCTTGCGCCAAGAGGGCTGCCTCCAAGTAGCGCGAAGGGGCACCCTACTACCTACTATGCAACAAACCTTAACCCTGGTTTGTCAGCTAGCCTTCACCCCCACCCAGCTGGCTAAGCCCTGCTTGCGCCAGGGGTGCGGGCCACGGTGGTCGACTGCTGGATAAGCTGGGCTTAGCTAGAGGGACAAACAAGCTAGCATTGTAAAAAATCTTTGCCCTGACTGGGTTTCTATGACTGACGTCCCCGTCTCCCGCATTCGCAACTTTTCCATCATTGCCCACATTGATCACGGCAAGTCTACCCTTGCCGACCGGCTGCTGGAGGCAACCGGCACCGTCTCAGCCCGCGAGATGAAGCCGCAGCTTCTAGACAGCATGGAACTGGAGCGGGAGCGGGGCATCACCATCAAGCTACAGGCGGCCCGCATGAACTACCGTGCCCAAGACGGCCAGGACTATGTCCTCAACCTCATCGATACGCCAGGGCATGTGGATTTTTCCTACGAGGTCTCCCGCTCGCTGGCTGCCTGTGAAGGGGCGCTGTTGGTGGTGGATGCTTCTCAAGGTGTGGAAGCCCAAACCCTGGCCAATGTTTACCTGGCTTTGGAGAACAACCTGGAAATTATCCCCGTCATTAACAAAATTGACTTGCCTAGCGCCGACCCCGAGCGAGTCATTGCCGAGATCGAGCAGGTGATTGGCCTTGACTGCAGCGGGGCGATCCTAGCCTCTGCCAAAGTGGGCCTCGGTATCTCAGAGATTCTCGAGGCTATTGTGCAGCGGGTACCGCCGCCGCAGGATACGGTAGCGGATCCCTTGCGGGCTTTGATCTTCGATAGCTACTACGATCCCTACCGGGGTGTGATTGTCTATGTGCGCATTGTGGATGGGGAGGTGAAAAGGGGGGACAAGATTTGCTTCATGGCCTCTGGCCGGGAGTACGAGGTTACTGAGCTGGGAGTGATGCGCCCCCACCAAGAGCCGGTTGAGTCTCTCCACGCCGGGGAAGTGGGCTACATTGCCGCTGCCATTAAAAGCGTTGAGCACGCCCGCGTGGGGGACACCATCACCCTCGTTCATCGCAGGGCTCCCGAGCCTCTGCCCGGCTACAAAGAAGCCAAGCCAATGGTGTTCTGTGGACTTTTTCCCAGCAACTCGGATCAGTACGCCGAACTCAAAGAGGCCTTGGAAAAGCTGAAGCTCAACGATGCCGCTCTCCACTTTGAGCCGGAAGTCTCCCCTGCCATGGGCTTTGGCTTCCGCTGTGGTTTCTTGGGCCTCCTCCATATGGAGGTGGTTCAGGAGCGGCTAGAGCGGGAGTACGACCTGGACCTGGTGATTACAGCCCCAACGGTGGTTTATCAAGTTACCCTCAACAATGGCTCGGTGCTCCGGGTTGATAACCCCAGCAAGCTGCCTCCTCCCAACGAGCGCCTTAGCATTGAGGAGCCCATTGTCCGCGTGGAGATGATTTTGCCGGAGGAATTCGTTGGCGCGGTGATGGAGCTGTGCGAGACCAAGCGCGGCATCTTTAAGGATATGAGGTATCTGGCTCAGGGCCGCACGACGCTGGTGTACGAATTGCCTCTGGCGGAAGTGATCACTGACTTTTTTGACCAGTTGAAATCTCGCACCCGCGGCTACGCCAGCATGGACTACCAAATGGTGGGCTATCGGGCTGACGATCTGGTGCGCTTGGATATCCTCATCAATGGCGAGCCGGTGGACGCTCTCTCCACGATTGTGCATCGGGACAAAGCCTTTCAGGTGGGCCGGTCTCTAGTGGCTAAGTTGCGCGAGCTCATCCCACGCCACCAGTTTGAGGTGCCCATCCAAGCGGCGATTGGCTCGCGCGTCATTGCCCGCGAAACTATCCCTGCGCTGCGCAAAAATGTTTTGGCCAAGTGCTACGGGGGAGACGTAACTCGCAAGCGCAAGCTGCTGGAAAAGCAAAAAGAAGGGAAAAAGCGCATGAAGGCGCTGGGAACAGTGGATGTGCCCCAAGAGGCGTTTATGGCAGTGTTGAAGTTGCAAAATGACTAGCCTAGCTTTGCGGCGCGAGGAGGTGTTGGCCTGGCTGCAGGAGCGGGTGCCTCCTCCCCGCCTGCGCCACATCTTGGGAGTCGAGGCAATGGCCCGGCAACTGGCGGCTCACTACGGATTGGATGAGGAGAAAGCCGCTTGGGCAGGTCTGATGCACGACTTAGCTAAGTCTTTCCCGGCGGAGCAACTGTTGCAGCGGGTAGCTCGGGAGCGGGAGCTAGACGAGATTGAACGGGCTGAGCCCCACATCCTCCACGCCGAGGTGGGCTCCCTGTTGGCGCGGGAACAGTTTCAGGTGCAGGATGCGGAGATCTTGGCGGCCATCGCCAACCACACCCTAGGCCAGCCCGGCATGGGTCCGCTTAGTTGTGTGGTTTTTGTAGCCGATGCTCTGGAACCCAACCGCGGCAGTAGCCCAGAGCTGGAGCAGTTGCGGCGCCTGGCTTTTGTAGATTTATCTAAAGCTGTGGTGGGGGTTTGCGATCTAAGCCTGAGATTTTTGCTAAACCGGAATCAGGTGGTTCATCCACGCACCCTCATGACTCGCAATTATTTCCTGCTCCATCCTTTGGATCAAAAGGATTTGCAGAGGGCTGCGTCTCCAGTTCTTTCCGTCGTTTCAGGAGGGTCTTAGTTGCTACAGCTCATGCCTGCCCGTGCCAGGGATCCCGTCTATCGCATGGCGCTGAGTGCAGCTCGCGCAGCGGAAGAAAAAAAAGGTGGCGACATTGTCCTGCTGGATGTATCTCGAGTTTCCACACTGGCAGACTACTTTCTTCTAGTCAGTGGCTACTCGCTGACGCAAGTGCGCGCCATTGCCCAGGCAATTGAGGAAAGGCTTTGGGAGGAGTGGCAACGGACACCGCAGCGCATTGAAGGTCAAGACTCAGGCTCGTGGATCCTCATTGACTACGCCGATCTCATCGTCCACGTGATGATGCAAAACGAAAGGGAGTACTACGACCTGGAGTCTTTTTGGATCCAGGCCGAACGGGTTGAGTTGCCTTTAGCCGGCTAGATCCCTAGCTCTGCGGGTCGACCTTTCAGACTAGGGCTTTGCCGGTTTTCCCTAGTCGGCTGTCAAGAAATATGTGAAGCACGTAAAGTTTTTAATAGTTCCACAGTTTCCTACATAGTTGCGTGCTAGCATAAACGCCGAGGAGTAGTGAGACCCTTGTTTCCAGGTGCAGAAGAGTTTCTATAGTCTTTGTTAAAGTTCCCACTCTGCACTTTCCAAAACGCCGATAATTTCCCGCTGGCGGTAATGCCAGCAGGAGCACAAGGTTAGTAATTGACGACAGCTTCCTGCTAGTGAGGGAGTTGATCTACTTTGGCTTGAATGTCAAGCCTTTAGGGGAAAGTCCAGTGGCAAGAGCAGAGGAGAAGTAGGAGCTAGTGCCCTTTGTTTAATGCTTGTTTAAAAGCGGCCGAGATTCTTAGGAGGGAAGTTCTGATGGAAAAAATGTTGGTGAATATCATCGAGTACCTGGCATTGGCAGAACTGGAAACTTTACTCTGCACCGAGCACCCCCACCAGCAAGTGTTTCATGACGCCAAGGAGCGGGAATCCCTGCTGCAGCAGATTCTCAACCGGGTTCCCCCTGCTTATAGGTTGCTGGCTGCCGATAAATGCCCTAGCCGCGACCAGCTTAGCCCCTCAGAACTGGAGTTGCTCCGCTCGGTGGTGCGGGATGTGGTCAAGCAGAAGCTGCAACAGGACTCTTTTGAAGATCCCTACGTGGGAGCAGCGATGTCGGAGGTGTTCTACGGGTAGAAGGAGGGTTAGCTACACTGCGAAGGCGCTGCCTTAAATGCTGCCCGTTTACTATTCTGAAACTTTTCTTAGCCACAATACGGGTCCCTTTCATCCGGAACGCCCGGCCCGCCTGCAAGCTATTTCCAAAGCCCTGCGCAAGGCCCCTTTTGCCAACCAACTGGAGTGGCGGGATCCCCCCTTGGCTGAGCTGGGGGAGCTGGAGCGGGTCCACTCGCCTCGGCATATCCAACAGGTGGCCGAGCTGGCGGCAGCAGGTGGGGGTTACCTTGATGCCGATACAGTTGTCTCTCCAGGCAGCTTTGAAGCAGCGCGGCGGGCAGTGGGCGGCTGGATTGCCGCGGCGGCCTCGGCTTTGGCCACAGGACAGCCAGCTTTGGTGCTGTGTCGTCCGCCTGGGCATCACGCTGAGCCGGAGCGGGCAATGGGGTTTTGCCTCTTCAGTAACGCCGCCATCGCCGCCCTATGGGCACTAGAGCAGTCAGGGGTCAGGCGAGTAGCCATTTTTGATTGGGACGTACACCACGGCAACGGCACCCAGGCGGTGGTGGAGCGCCATCCCCAACTGGCCTATGCCTCCATCCACCAGTTTCCTCTCTACCCCGGCACAGGACTGGCCGAGGAAACCGGGATCCACGGCAACCTCTGCAACGTACCTCTGCCTGCAGGATCCGACTGGTCGGCCTACGAAAAAGCTTTGCAGGAGAAGGTTCTGCCTTTCCTAAAAGCCTTTCAGCCCGATTTGCTGCTGGTGAGTGCCGGCTTCGACTGTGCCAAAGGGGATCCCTTGGCCGATATGCTGCTAGAGCCGGAAGACTTTGGTCGCATGACCCGTCTTTGCTTGAAAGAGGTAACCTCTAAGGCCGTCTTTGGCCTAGAAGGGGGGTATAACCTGGAAAACTTGGCCCGCGGCTGGCTAAGTGTAGCCCAGGCCTGTCTAGAAGGCTAGCCTCTCCACTTCACCTTAGGTAGAATCTGCCGCACGTCCACCCGGTCCTTGTACTTGAGGGCGAAGTTAAGCAGCGAATCCAGCAGCGAATCCGACAGGTAGTGAGGCTGAAGGCCCAGATCTAGAAGCTTGGTGTTCTTGGCGTTGTAGTAGTGCTCTTCCAGCTCAACGCGGGGGTTCTCCAGGTGTTGGATTTCCACCTTCAAGCCCATGGCAGCCGCAGCCTTTTGCACCATCACTGCTAGCTGCTCCACACTAAATTGTTCAGTGAACTGGTTCATCACCCGGAACTGACCTGGCTCAGGAGGATTGGCGATGGCCAGCTCCACACAACGCACGGTGTCGCGAATATCCAAGAAGCCGCGCGTTTGACCCCCTTTGCCGTAGACTGTTAGCGGATGGCCGACTGCTGCCTGGACACAGAAGCGGTTGAGGGCCGTGCCAAACACGCCATCGTAGTCGAGGCGGTTGATCAGCACCTCGTCCATGCCTGTTTCTTCCGTAAGCACGCCATACACCACCCCTTGGTTCAGGTCGGTAGCCCGCAGGCCCCAGACGCGGCAAGCAAAGTGAATGTTGTGGCTGTCATGGACCTTGGAGAGGTGGTACATGGATCCCGGCTGCTTGGGATAGGGCAGGGTATCCTTGCGGCCGTTGTGCTCGATGGTGATGTATCCCTCCTCGATGTCAATGTTGGGAGTGCCGTACTCACCCATGGTGCCCAGCTTCACCAGGTGGCAGTCGGGAAATTCCTCCTTGATGGCATAGAGGATGTTGAGGGTGCCCACCACATTGTTGACCTGGGTCATCACCGCATGTTCGCGGCTAATCATCGAGAAGGGAGCAGAGCGCTGCTCGCCAAAGTGCACAATAGCCTCTGGCTCAAAGCGGCGCATGCAAGAAATTAGGGCTTGGTAGTTAGTAACATCGCAAACAAAGATGGGAATATCCTTGCCAGTCAGCCCCTTCCAGCGATCCACCCGCTGCTCAAGCTGGGCAATGGGTGTCAGACTAGAAACTCCCAGTTGCAGATCCCAAAGCCGGCGGATATACGAGTCGAGGATGGCCACCTCGTAGCCCCTGTTGGATAGGTACAGGGCCGTTGCCCAGCCACAGTATCCGTCACCACCAATAACTAAAACTCTCATTGGGGAAGCGGAATTCGCCTGTTCACGAATCTACCAAGTTATGGCACCAAAGACAAATACCTCAGGAGCCCATTTTTACCAGCGACTTAGTCGACCTGAGGAGGGTTGTCTAGGGTGTAGACGGTGGTCTCAGCGGCAATGGCGCGGCGCACATAGACAGGAACCTGGTAAAGACCCAGGAGGGCAGTGCCATCGAGGAAGCGCAGTTCCCCTCGACTGGGATCCAAGTGCTGAGCCAGAAGCTGGTCGATCTGTTCCGGCTCCGGCCTGGAGGGGATAGGAGCCTGAGCTGCTAGGGCAAATCCAAGAGGCCCGCCGTAGGTGGTGGCGTAGATGGCGTAGGGCTGCACAGCAGCAAACACGGTTTTGAGGGTGTGAACGATGCGGGTGTGCTGCTCCAACTCCAAGGGGCTTGTCGGCCCAGCCTGGAGGGCAAAAGCTCCACCGGGCTGCAACTTGGATCGGATCTGGCAGAAAAACTCCTGGGTAAAGAGCCGGGCGGCAGGGCCAGCTTCCACAGGATCCGAAAGATCGGAGAGGATGACGTCCCAAACCGGCTCTGTCTCCTGGAGAAAGTCGAAAGCGTCGGCAATCACTACCTGCGCCCGCGGGTCCTCAAAGGCCCCCTGGTGCATTTCTGGCAAGTGTTCCCGACAGGCCTCCACCACCTCTCCGTCGATGTCCACCATCACCGCCTGCTCCACCGAGCGCCAGCGCAGCACCTCCCGCAGCGTTGCCCCTTCCGCTCCCCCCAGTACAAGCACGCGCCGAGGGATCCCACCCCCCTGGACAACTTGGAGAAGGGCGGGATGGACGAGCGCCTCATGGTAAAGGAACTCGTCCAGCGTGGTGGACTGCCAATGCCCATCCAGCATCAAGCCCTTGCCATAGGCCCCCATCTCAGCAATCAGCATTTCCTGAAAGGGGGTCTTTCGGTAGGCCAGGATGCGTGTAATAGCAAAGGCAGTGTAGCTCCAGGGGGTAAAGTACTCCTGGGCCCAGAAGAAGTTCCTTGGCAGGTTCATGGGTAGCTTGGCAAAGGTGGTGCAATCTCAGCGCCTTCGTCTAGCTGTTTCACAACTAACTGCCTCAGGCAAGGGCGTCACTTCCTCAAGGGACGCCGGCTCCGTGGTTCGGCGAGGCAGCTTGCGCAGCGAATGCCGTCGCGCTTGAAAGACCTCAATCAAATATTCACAGGCTGCTTCAGGCCGCGTATGGCGCCCGCAGGTAAACACATCCACCGCTGCATAACCCACTTCAGGCCAGGTGTGGATGGAGATGTGGGATTCTCCTAAGAGGGCCAGCGCCGTGATTCCCTGCGGCTCAAAGGGATGGTAAAGCTCACCCAAAAGGGTGGAGTTGGAGCGTCTTGCCGCCTCCCGCAAGGCTTGCTGCACCAGGGAGACATCATCCAAGAGGTGGGCCGGGCAGTCGTACAGCTCTAGGATGCAGTGGATCCCGATTAGAGCCAGAGACCTATCCCCTAATTGGCCAGATAGCGTGTGTACCATACTATCCCCTAATTGGCCAGATAGACGACAAGAGCCGTGCAAGCAAAAGCACAGTTTTCTGATTGTCTCACAAATTGAGGCAGATTACAAGGAGCAGCGGCTTTCTTCTGGCCTTTCGAGCAAGGGGCGTGAGTTCTTCAAGCCAGAGGAACAGAAGCAAGCTCAGGAAAAAGCCCCAGGGGACGGGAATTCTCTGAGCTGGTGGGAGCTTGCGCCAGTGGCAGGCTCAGGCGTTGACTAGCACCCTTGGCAGGCGAGCAGAAAGCCCGCAAAGCAACTCGTAGGGGATAGTGCCCAACTGATCGGCCCAGTTTTGGATCGATAAGCCCATGCTGCCCAGATGGGGGCCCAACAGCTCCACCACGTCTCCCACTTGGATGTCCGGCCTCTCGGTAACGTCCCACATGCACTGATCCATGGTGATGGTGCCCACCTGCTGGATCAGGCCGCCACGCACCCACCCTCGCAGCCAGCCGGAAAGCCGCCTTGGGATCCCATCGGCATAGCCAATGGCCAGAGTGGCAATGCGGCTGGGACGGCGGGTGATGTAGCGATGGCCGTAGCTGACACCCGTGTGGGCAGGCACCGTTTGAATGTGGGTCAGCCGCGCTTTAAGGCGCAGGATGGGTCTAAGCCCAGGCACCTGCAGGTGAGGAGCAGGAGACAAGCCGTAGAGGACTAGCCCCAGCCGCACGCGGGAGTAGTGAAGGCGGGTGAGGGCGGCGGCGGAGTTATCCAGATGCAACGGCGGCAAGGGATCCCCAGCCTGGCGGATCTGCTCTACCACCTGGGCAAAACGGGACTCTTGCTGGGCCATTGCCGGCGAGTTGGGCTCGTCTGCCGTTGCAAAGTGGGAGAATAGGCTACAGATCTCTAGCTCAGGGATCCGGCAGATCTGCCCCCACACAGCGGCAGCCTCCTGCCAAGGGATCCCCAGGCGGGTCATGCCGGTATCGACATTAACGTGGACCGGAACGGGCCGCCCAGCCCAGGAGGCCACCTGGCGCAGCAGGGGGATCTGCTCGGCGCGGGTAAGGCTAATTTCCAGCCGCGCTGCCATGGCCTGCTGGAGCTCCGCCCAGGTATTCAAAGCGCCCAAGACCAGGATCGGCACCTGTAGGCCGGTCTGGCGCAGCTCGATCCCTTCGGCCAGCGTGGCCACGCATAGCCCCTTGGCCCCAGCAGCCACCAGCAGAGGAGCCACTAGCTGAGCTCCATGACCATAGGCATTGGCCTTGACCACCGCCCAGATCTCGACGTTTGGGCCTAGGCGGGCTTGCAACAGCCTTAGGTTTTCTCGCAACTGGGCTGCGTCAATTTCCACCCACGCGCGGCTGGTTAGCAGCTCTAGCTCCGGGTTAAACGCCGTCCAGGAGTCTGTCCTTGCTCCCGGCGCCGCAACCGCAGTCAAAGTAGAAGCGTCGCCCAACGTGGACACTTCTTGATCCACAACTCACCCTCACACCCGGCCAAGGTTAGATTTAGCGCAAAGTCCAGGCCGGCGCCATCCACAACAGCGGCAGGTCTGGGATCCCGCCAGCCTCCTCGTCTCCCAGCAGTTGACCCAGCCAGAAGCTTTGCCCTGCTGGAGGCAGCCCTTGGCTCAATAGCCGCCGCAGGGCGCGTTGGAACGGGTCTCTGGTTGCCGGCGACAGAGAGGGATCCCCGGTCATCCGCCGCAGATCCTCCACGGCTTCGGTATACCCCCCCAAGGCGTCCACTAGGCCCAGCTCCACCGCCTGCGCTCCGGTGAAGAGGCGCCCATCGGCCAACTGGCGCAGTCGCACCTCATCCAAACTCTGCCGCCGCGCAATCATCTCCGCATCCAGCACCTCTTCCGCCCCTTTTTCCGGCAAGTGCTGGCGCCCGCGGGCCACATCGCGAATAAACTGGTCGAGGGTATTCTCCACCAGCTCTTGCAGCAGGCGCCGCTCTTGGGGAGTGGCAGGGCGAAAGGGGGAGAGCATGTCCTTGTACTCGCCGGTTTTGAAGGTCTGCGGCTCTATGCCGTAAGTGTCGAGCAGCTTGCTAAAGTTAAGGCCTCTGATGAGTACCCCTAGGCTGCCAGTCAGGGTGCCGGGGTTGGCGTAGATTTTGTCGGCAGCACTGGCCACGTAGTAACCGCCACTGGTGGCAATGTCCTCCAGGACGGCCACCACAGGCTTGCCGGCTTCGCGCAGGGCGGTAACGGCACGGTAGAGTTCCTGGCTGGATCCCACGGCCCCGCCTGGGCTGTTGATGCGCAGCAGGACAGCCTTGACAGCGCTATCGTCAACCGCTTCCCGCAGCTGCTCTAAAGGGGAGGTGGGCAAGCCCACCAAGCTTGAGCGGCGCAAGCCGCCGATAGGACCCTCGAGAGCGACCACCTCGATGCGACTTGCCCCTTGAGGAGCTCCCCCTCGAGCCAACTCGGCTGCAGGGCGTCTACTGCCGACAAGGGCCGCAATTAGGCAAACCACCAGCAAAGCAGCCGCCAAAATGCGGTTCAACTGGCTTTCCTGAGTCACAACCCCCCCGTTGTCACTGACTTTGTTCTATCACCCAGCAGGCTTTTGTAGCGACTGCATCCCCACTGCTCTGCAGGCGAGCGAGGGGAAGGGCAGTGCAGACGGGGGGGAGTTGTAGTATACTTGCAGTTATCACCTAGGTAGCCTACGGCAGGGTATTGCCAGGGCTAGAGCCTGGAGAAGTACGAGCGGCTGAGGGCCCCCACTGCGGACTAGGGGACTACGTAAAGTCCCTGGCAGGCGTGGGGTAGAGATCTTCCAAAGCTGGAGAGAGGTCAAAAGTAGCTGGTACCTTTGGTCAGCAAGGCCGCTTCTTTAGGCTAAAATTAGGAGTAAGGCTGTTGTCCACACTTCTAGCTTCTAGTGAGACTTGGGGCTTTAGCTCAGTTGGTAGAGCACTTCAATGGCATTGAAGGGGTCAGCGGTTCGAGTCCGCTAAGCTCCATGACAGTAGTTAGGCTGGGGAGTGAGGGAGTTAAGAGGAGCAGAAAGCTAGGGCAGCTGCTTTGCCTAGCTGGGGGCCGGAGGGCATGGAGCTCTGCCGGCTAGCTTGAACCCCCTAGAAAATCTCCCTATACTTCAAGAAGCCTCGTCATTACCTCCACTGCTTCCTCTCCCTATGCAGGTTCCCTCCTCAGGCAAGCTGGACCCTACCCTTCCCGAGGCACAGGCTGGCCGTTCGGTCAAGGACTCTGTCTCGGAACCGGATCCCAAGTCAGAGCAGCCTTCGGCCCTGTGGCAGCAGCAGTTGGAGGCCCGGCTGCTCAAAGCTGAAGCGGAACTGCAAGAGCGGCTCACCCTTCAGGAAAGCCTGCAGGCTGAGGTGCAAGCCCTGCGCACTCAGCTGCAGGAGCGGGAGCATGCTCTGCACCAGCTCCAGCAAACCTTGGCAGAGCAAAAGGTTCTGCTCTCGGAGCAAGAAGCTCAGCTGGCAGCACGACAACGACTCAACGAGCGGCAGCGCCAAGATATTGAGGCCCTGCAGGAGCAGCTTGAGCAGCTGCGGTTGGCCCATGCCCAGGAGCGCCGTCAGTGGGAACACCGTCAGCAGGAGCTCCAAGCCTCGCTAGTAGAAGCCCAGGATCTGGCCCAAAAACGGGTGGAGATGTTACAGCGTTTCAAGGCCGAGCTTTCTTTAGCCCGCACCCAACTGGCGGAAACGCAGGCAGAGCTGAGCAGACTGCGGGCTCTCTACAGCGAGCAGCAGGCAGCTTGGCAGGGAGAGCGGGAGCGCCTTGAGGCGCGGCTAGCGGGCTATGCGGAGACGGAAGCGGAAGCGCAGCAGCGCTGGCAAGAACAACGGCAGGAATTGGAGGCAGCCCTCTCCCAAGCCCAGGCAGAGATTGCCCACTGGCAGGGGCAGTACGCCCAAGCTCAGCAGCGCATCGAGGCGTTGGAGCAGCAGCTTCAGGCGGCTTTGGATGAGCTTGCCGAGCAATCTGCCAAGCAATCGCAGCTGCGCTCTGCCCAGGTGGCCATTGCCCATTTGCAAGAACAAGCCGAAGCCTTGGAGGCGCAGGTGAAGGCTTTGCAGGCAGAGCGAGAGGCTCTTTTAGAAGAGAACCGATCCCTGAAAGAGAAGTGCGAGCAGCAACAGATGCATGTGCTTAGCCTCAAGGCGGCCCTGGAGCGCAGGGGTCTAGAGATCCCAGCTCGGGTTGATGGGGTTGCCAAAGGGGCTGACACACCCAAGGGAGCGGAGTCTCCTGCTTCCCTCCAAGCTGCCAAGCCCGCGCTTCAGCCGCGACCCCTGCTGGCTCGGGCCGGGAAGCGGGCGGTGGATCTGCCGCGGTTTTTGTCCCGCCCGTGAGGGATCCCGTTTTGCAGTCCGCTCCTACCCGCTGGTTGGAGGTGTGGGTGGATCATCCTCGTTTGGGGGGGTGCTTCATCTACCGTGTGCCGGAGGGATGGGAGCCAGAGGCCGGCGACCTCCTCAGCGTCCCCTTTGGCCAGCAGGTAGCGGGGGCAGTGGCCCTGGGCTGGCGTGCCGAGTTGCCGGCAGGGGTAGAGCCCCAGTCGGTGCGGGCAATTGAGGCAGTGGTGGCCAAAGGGATCCTGCCCAAGGAGTTCTGGCCCCTGTTGCAGCGGGTAGCCGATTACTATCTCACCCCCCTGGCGCAGGTGGTGCGCACGGTCTTGCCCCCTGGCTTGCTTAGCCGCTCCCAGCGACGGATCCGCCTAGTTCGATCCCCCCAAGGGGAATGTTCGCCGGCCGCCCAGGCTTTGCTGCGGCTGCTCCAGGAAAAAGGGGGGGAGCTGTCTTGGCGCTACCTCCAGCAGCAGGTGCCCGGCGCCGAGCTGGCCCTGCGGGAGCTGCAGCGGCGGGGTTGGGTGGAAAGTTTCTGGCAGGAGCAGCAGGGGGGTAGGGTAAAAACCCAGCAGGCAGCCACCTTGGTGGAGGACTCGCTGGAGGGGCTGAGCTTGCCCCAGCAGAAAGCGCTGCAGATCCTCAAGCAAAAAGGGGGGGAGCTGCTGCTAGCCGAGTGGGAGCGTCTGGCGGGGGTGAGCCGGTCGGTGTTGCAGAGTCTGGCCCGCAAAGGCCGGGTGCACCTCAACGAGCGGCCCCTGCTGCGGCTGGGGGAGGCCGACCGGCCTGGGGAGCAAGATCGGCCCAAGCCTCTGACGCCAGCCCAGGCTGAGGCAGTGGCGGCCATTTGCCAAGCTCTGGGGCGAAACCAACGCTTTCTGCTGCACGGGGTCACCGGCTCGGGCAAGACGGAGGTGTACCTGCAGGTCATTGCCCAGGTGCTGCAGCAGGGACGGTCGGCCTTGGTGCTGGTGCCGGAGATTGGCCTTACCCCGCAACTGACGGACCGCTTTCGGGCGCGGCTGGGATCCCGCGTGTGGACCTACCACAGCGGCCTCTCGGCAGGGGAGCGCTACGACCTCTGGCGGCAGATGGTGATCTCTGTCCCCCAGGTAGTAATTGGCACGCGCTCGGCGGTGTTTGCCCCCTTGGCCAATCTTGGCCTGATTGTCTTGGACGAGGAGCACGACGACAGCTTCAAGCAGGATCAGCCCCAGCCCTGTTACCACGCTCGACAAGTGGCGGAGTGGCGGGCTGAGCTGGCCAACTGTCCCCTGGTCTTGGGCAGCGCCACACCCGCAGTGGAAACCTACGCCGCCCACCTCCAGGACCCGCAGCGCTGGGTTCGTCTGGCCCTGCCGCAGCGCATTCCCCAGGCGGGGATCCCGGCCACCCTGCCCCAGGTGGAGCTGGTGGACATGCGCCAAGAGCTGCAGGCGGGTAACCGCAGCATTCTTAGCCGTCGCCTGCAACAAGCCTTGCACGAGACTTTGAAGAGGGGGGAACAGGCCATCCTCTTTGTCCCCCGCCGCGGCTACAGCACCTTTGTTTTGTGCCGCAGTTGCGGCTTTGTCCTCACCTGCGCCCACTGCGACGTCTCCCTTACCGTTCACCTAGAGGGCAGGCAGGAGCTGCGCTGCCACTACTGCAGCGCCCGCCAACCCCATCCCCAGCGCTGCCCTGCCTGTGGTTCGCCCTACCTAAAGCACTTTGGTACCGGCACCCAGAAGGTGGTGGAGGTGCTGCAGCAGCACTGGCCGCAGCTAGGGATCCTGCGCTACGACAGCGATGCCACCCGCCGCAAGGGATCCCACCGCAACTTGCTGGAGCAGTTTCGCAGCGGCAAGGCTCAGGTGCTGGTGGGCACCCAGATGCTCACCAAGGGGCTGGACATTCCCCAGGTGACGCTGGTGGGGGTAGTGGCTGCCGACGGCCTATTGCACCAGCCTGACTACCGCGCTGGTGAACGCACCTTTCAACTGCTCACCCAAGTGGCGGGCCGAGCAGGACGGGGATCCCTGCCAGGCCAGGCCATTATCCAGACCTATTTGCCAGAGCACCCCATCTTGCAAGCGGTGCTAACCCACGACTACGAGGGCTTTGTCCAGGCCGAGCTGCGCCAACGCCAAGAGGGGGGCTACCCTCCCTACCGAGCCCTGATCTTGATCCGCCTAAGCAGCACCTGCTTGGAGGCACTGGAGCGCTATTGCCAGCGCGTGGGCGAACGCCTGCAAGGGATCCCAGCCGAGATCCTAGGCCCAGGGCCAGCCCAAGTGGAACGGGTTGCCGGCCGCTACCGCTGGCAGATCCTGCTCAAACAGCTTCCTGGTCAGCCCTGGGATCGCGCCCAGATCGATGCCCACTTGCGCAGCGCCCTTGGGCATATCCCCCAGGGGATCCGCGTCAGCCTCGATGTGGATCCGCTGCGGATCCTCTAGGGGTAGGTTGCCCTGGCCAATTCTTGGCCTCAACCTGTTCTATTTCTATAGTCTTTAAGCTTAGGGGATCCCTGGTCGACAACGGCCAAGGGTGCTTTGTGTGGCGTCAAGCAAGGAGAAGCGTTTGTGGCCTATCGTGTAACGTTGATTCCCGGCGATGGCATCGGCCCGGAAGTAACCAAAGCAATGACCACGGTCCTGGAAGCCACCGGGGTGGAATTGGAGTGGATCCGGGTGGAAGCAGGGGTAGAGGTGATTGAGAAATACGGCACGCCTTTGCCGCCGCAGGTGTTAGAGTCCATCCGAGAAACCAAAGTGGCCATCAAAGGGCCCATTGGCACCCCCGTAGGCACGGGCTTTCGCTCCGTCAATGTAGCCATCCGCAAAGAGCTAGACCTCTACGCCAACCTGCGCCCGGCCAAATCTATCCCTGGCATCAAAAGCCCTTTTCAAAACATCGACCTAGTGGTGGTGCGGGAAAACACTGAAGATCTCTACGCCGGGATCGAGTTTGAAAGGGGGACCCCCGAAGCTGTGCAGGCGCGAGAGGAGATGATGCGCCTTTCCGGCAAGTTCATCCGCGAGGGATCGGCCATTGCCATCAAGCCCATCTCAGAGTTTGGCAGCCGCCGCATCGTCAAGTTTGCTTTCGAATATGCCCGCCAAAATGGCCGCAAAAAGGTAACGGCCGTTCACAAAGCCAACATCATGAAGTTTACCGACGGGCTGTTTTTGCAGGTGGCGCGGGAGGTGGCCCAGGAGTACCCCGACATCGAGTTTGAGGATCGCATCGTGGACAACATGTGCATGCAACTGATGCAAAAGCCGCAGCTCTACGATGTGCTGGTGCTCACCAACCTCTATGGGGACATCATCTCGGATCTGTGCGCTGGCATGATTGGCGGGCTGGGGGTGGCGCCGGGGGCCAACATTGGCGATGGCATCGCTGTCTTTGAGGCCATCCACGGCTCAGCACCCAAATATGCTGGTCAGAACAAGGTCAACCCCTCTGCCCTCATCCTCTCCGGGGCCATGATGCTGCGCTACCTAGGCGAGCGGGAAGCCGCCGCGAGGGTAGAAGCGGCAGTGCAGTCGGTCATTGCCGAAGGCAAATACGTCACCTATGACCTGGCCCAAGGGGAGCCTGTGGGCACTCAGGAGATGGCCGCGGCCATCGCCGCCCGCGTCCAGGAGCTCGCTCGCGTCTAAAGCCGCAGCTTCAAGCAACCCCGCTCAATAGCCCAGAACTGGGTCTACCACCCCCAACAAAGGCTCCCCCAGCCGAAAGCGGCGCACGTTTTCCCGCACCCGCTCAGACAAAGCGGGGATGATCATGGCATCGGTAATGGCTGTGTGGGGGGTAACTAGGCAATTGGGCAAGCTCCAGAGGGGATGTCCAGGGGGCAGCGGCTCCGGGTCTGTAACATCCAGGGCGGCGCCCCGGATGATTCCTTCTTGCAAAGCAGCCACCAGGTCGGGAGTCACGATGTGTTTGCCGCGCGCCACATTGACCAGCCAGCAGCCGGATCCCATCTGCTCCAGCTCTGGCCGGGCGATGATCCCCTCGGTCTCGGGGGTAAGGGCCAAGGCCAGGATCACCACATCCGCCCCCGCCAGCACCGACTGCCGCTCTGCCAGCGTCACCACTCGGCCGGCTCCCGGCAAGGGATCCGCCCTGCGCCGCACTACATCGATGGCGCACTGAAAGGGCTGTAGCAACTGGATCAGGGCCTGGGCAATGCCCCCTGCCCCAAAAATCACCACCCGCTTGCCCCAGAGGCTGGTGCCGGATCCCGGCTGCCAAGTCTGGGCCAAAGCGCGGATCTTCAGATCCCGTAGGCCAGCCAGGGTGAGGGCCAGGGCATGCTCGGCCACTGCCTGGGCGTACGCCCCCTTGCCGCAGGTCCACACGTAGGCGGGATGCAAGATCCCCGCTTGGGCAAAAGGCTCCACGCCTGCCCACGGCAACTGCACCCAGCGGATCCCTTGGCCCTCTGCCAAGCAACGCCTTAAACCTGGCACGTCGAAACCATCGGTCCAGACCAAGGCTTCTGCTTCTGAGAGGGGCACAATTTCGCCGCCCCCCGCCAGGACTGCTGCTTTCAGCCAGGGGCGAAGATCCGCAGGCTCGACGGCAATGCGCTTGCCTTGAATGCCCATTACGGCTGTTGGAGAAGTTCTTTACCTCTTTTTTGCCATCCTCCCCGCCCTAGAGGGTGGGAACTCTCGATGCCCTGCCCTAGGCTGCCTTGGTTGCCTACGGCCTGCCAAAGTACCCAGCAGGAGGGCAAAGCTTGTTGCGATTGGGGTCAGGACCTTGCTAGCCGGAAGAGATCCCAAACAGAGGGAGGAAAGGCAACTGGAAGAGTCTAGCTTGAAAAGTGATGCCTCTGCTTACCTCTGGCCTATGACGCTTTCCGAGTTCCTGCTCCTGATAGCCCTGCTCTTTCCAGGCATCTTGCTGTCATTGATCCTCATGGCCACCTTTGCTGCCGGGGGATAGGGAGTCTCTTGCCGGTTTTGGAGGGGGATCTGATAATGGGTGCGGCGTTGGCACCCTAGACTAGCGATGCGCATCTCCTTGAAGTGGCTGCGGGAACTGGTGGATTTTGAGCTTTCCCCAGAAGAGCTGGCGGAAGCCCTCACCATGGTGGGCTTTGAAGTGGAGGAGATTGAGGATCGCCGCCGTTGGGCAGAGGGAGTGGTTCTGGGCAAGATCCTGGCTGCCGAGCCCCATCCCAACGCCGATAGGCTGCGGGTCTGTCAAGTGGATTTGGGAGGCGAACAGCCGGCCACGATTGTCTGCGGAGCCGCTAATGCCCGTCCTGGCCTGCTGGTTCCTGTGGCTACGCCAGGCACCCATTTGCCCGCCGTGGACCTGACCATCGCCAAAGCGGAAAAGCGAGGGGTGCTCTCGGAGGGCATGATCTGTTCTCTAGCTGAGCTGGGCTTGGAGAAAGCTTCGGCGGGGATCCACGAATTTCCCCCCGATTTGGATCTCAAGGCCCATCCGCTGGGCTCTGATGTGCGCCCCCTGCTGGGCCTAGACGATGTGGTGCTGGATCTCACCTCCACCGCCAACCGGGCCGACGCTCTATGCATGGTGGGGATTGCCCGCGAGGTGGCCGCTCTTACCCGCAACCCGCTACGCCTGCCACCCGTCCAGCCTCTGCAGGCTCTGCCCATCCCCAACTTCCAGTTGCGCATTGCCAATGCCAAAGCTTGTCCCGCCTACAGCGGCGTGCTGATTGAGGGGGTGAAGGTTGGCCCTTCTCCCGACTGGCTCAAACACCGCCTGGCCGCCGCCGGCATGCGCTCCATCAACAATGTTGTGGATGTTACCAACTTGATCCTGCTGGAATGGGGCCAGCCCCTGCACGCCTTCGATTGGGATCGCCTGCTGCAGGTCATGGGCAAGGAGGAACCCACCATCGAAGTGCGCTTTGCCCAGCCGGGAGAAACCCTGAAAACTCTGGACGGCCAAATCCGTACTTTGCACGCTGAAAACCATCTCATCGTTGCCGGCAGCCGACCGGTGGCCCTGGCTGGCGTCATGGGAGGGGAGGAGACGGAAGTAGACGCAGCCACCACCAAGGTTTTTCTGGAGGCAGCCCTCTTTGACCCCGTGGTCACGCGCCGCTCGTCCCGCTTGCAGGGGCTGCGCACTGAAGCCTCGGCCCGCTATGAGCGAGGGGTTAACTTGGCTACCCTTGAGCTGGCGCGGGATCGGGCGGTGCAGTTAATCTTGGAGCTGGCTGGAGGCGCGGTGGTGGGCCTGACCACGTTTGACCAGCGGCCACCCTTGGAGCGGACGCTCCAGCTACGGCTGTCGCGGCTTATCGACGTGCTAGGGGACGAGGTGCAGCCAGAGGAAGTGGAGGAAATCCTGTCGGCGTTGGGCTTTCAGCTTTCCCGCTCTCAGGCAGTTGCCCCCAAGGCCGACCCCGCTACCGCGACGGCCAGCGTGGCTAGCTGCGTTTGGCAGGTATCTGTTCCCCCCCATCGCTTGCGGGATGTTGAGCGAGAGATCGACCTGATTGAGGAGTTTGCCCGCCTCTACGGCTACAACCGCTTCTCCGAAACCCTGCCCACGGAGCCGCTGGTGGGATCCCTCTCGACACGGGAAACTTTGACGCGGCAAATTCGCGAGGTGATGCGGGGCATTGGCCTGACGGAGGTGTACCACATCTCCCTTTGTCCAGCGGACGAGGACAGCTCCCTGGTCAAAATCGCCAATCCGCTTTCCCCCGAGTACTCCGCTGTGCGCAAGGCGCTGCTGCCTGGCTTGGTGGAGGCCTTCCGCTACAACTGGGCCCAGGGGAATGGCCCCCTGCAGGCTTTTGAGATTGGCCATGTCTTTGCCTATGCCCCTCCCTCCAGTCCTGAGCCCTATCAAGAGGCGGAGCACTTGGGGGGCATCCTGGGCGGGGATCTCAACCCCAATGACTGGCGGCACCACAACCGGCCCATGGACTGGTTTGAGGCCAAGGGGCTCTTGGTCTCGGCGCTGGAGCGGCTGGGGTTTACCCCAGAGTTTCGCCCGGACCCCCCTGAGGCGCAATCGCCGCTATTGCACCCGGGTCGACAGGCCGGCATCTGGATTGAGGGATCCCGCCTTGGCCTATTCGGGCAGCTTCACCCCCGCCTTTGCCAGGAGAAAGATTTGCCGGAGGAGGTCTATGGGTTTGAGCTGGAGTTGGATCCCTTGCTAGCCAGCCTAGAGAGGCGGGGCCGGGTGCAATTTTCCCCCTTTTCCCCTTTCCCCGCCTCCGCCCGGGACATCGCCTTCTTTGCGCCGCTGGAGCTATCGGTGGCGGAAATCGAGGAGGTCATCCGCCAGGCGGCAGGCCCTCTGTTGCAGTCGGTGCAGCTTTTTGACGAGTACCGCGGCCAAGGGGTACCGCCAGGGCAGCGCAGTCTGGCCTTCCGGCTGGTCTACCGCGCTCTGGATCGCACGCTCACCGATGCCGAAGTGGAAGCTGCGCAAAACCAGGTGAGGGCCCAGCTAGAAAAGCACTTTCCGGTTACCTTGCGCAGCTAGCCGTCTGCTAGTTTCTAGTACGATCTTCGGGAAGTTTTACACGGGACTTTTGGCCGTGCAGAGCAACGCCTCTCTTTCGGCAGCAACCAGCTCTCAGGCTGTGGCCTGTGATCCCCTAACACGGGCGCAGATTCTCCTCGAAGCCCTGCCCTACATCCAGCAGTACCAGGGGCGCATCATGGTCATCAAATACGGCGGCGCCGCCATGGTGCAGCAGGAGCGCCGAGCTGAGGTGCTGCGGGATATTGTTTTTCTTGCCTGTGTCGGCATTCGGCCGGTGCTGGTGCATGGCGGGGGGCCGGAAATCAACAGTTGGCTCCAGAAGCTGGAGATCCCTTTCAAGTTTGTCGACGGCCTACGGGTAACCGATGCCGCCACCATGGAGGTGGTGGAGATGGTGCTGGTGGGCAAAGTCAACAAACAGATTGTCCAGCTCATTAGCCTGGCTGGCGGATCGGCGGTGGGGCTGTGTGGCCGAGATGGCAACCTCATTAGAGCTCGCTCCCAGGGTCGAGCGGAAATTGGCTTTGTGGGGGAGGTGAGCAGCGTCAACCCGCAGGTGCTGCACACTCTGCTAGAGGGCAACCAGATCCCGGTCATTGCCAGTGTGGCCGCTGACGAGACCGGCCAAGCCTACAACATCAACGCCGACACCGTGGCCGGGGAGCTGGCAGCCTCTTTAGGGGCAGAGAAGTTAATCCTCCTTACCGATACCCCAGGTATTCTCAGGGATCCTGAGGATCCCAGCTCCCTGATTACGCTCCTGGATATCGAGACGGCCCGCCAGTTGATCCAGACAGGGGTGGTCAGAGGGGGAATGATCCCCAAGGTGCAGTGCTGCATTCGTGCCTTGGCCCAAGGGGTGCGGGCTGCCCACATTCTGGATGGCGGCTCCCCTCACTCCCTGCTCCTGGAGCTGCTGACCGATGCCGGTGTGGGCACCAAGATGGTCCCTTCTCAGTTCTCTGCCCAGTTGGGGAACGGAGCTTCCCTCTAGTCTTCGTTCGCGACAGCGGTGCGGCAATGGGATTTGCGCCCATGGCTGAGACATTGAACCACGGCTTGGCGGACCCTTGTCGGGTTTAGCTGGGCCCCAGCTCCTTGCTGGCGCGCACCAATCTCCACGAGGTGTCATCAGCGTTCTTGGGTAGAAGTCCGTGAGCCTTGCTACCTCTTCCTCCGAGGCCGCTTCCTCCAGGGATCCCCGAAGCGATTGGCGGCTGCTGCGGCTGCTCTGGCCCTACGCCCGGCGGCACCTGAAGCTGTTGTTGGCCGCCTTAGCCTTTCTGCCCCCCCTGGCCTTGGCGGATGCGGTGCAGCCCTTGATCCTGCAGAGGGCTCTGGATGGCCCCATCGCCCAAGCCTTTGCCCAGGGGGATAGTAGGCCCCTTGCCAGCCTCTGGCCCTACTTGGGCCTGTTGCTGCTCACGCTGCTTGTCCGCTGGGTTTTTCAAGCCTTGGAAGGGTATACCAGCCAGAAGCTGGGGCAGTTGATAACCCGCGACATCCGCAACGATCTCTTTGCCCACGTTCTGGCCCTGCCGGCTCAGTTTTTTGACCGCACCCCCGTGGGCAAGCTGATTACCCGCATCACCAGCGACGTGGAAGCGTTGGGGGACGTGTTTTCCACCGGTGCGGTTGGCATTGTCAGCGACCTGTTTACCCTGCTGGTCGTTGCCACGGTGATGCTCAGCCAGCGCTGGGATCTGGGCCTGCTGCTCATCCTCCTCGTCCTGCCTATTAGCGCTTTGGTCCTCGAGCTGCAGCGCCGCTTTCGCCTTGCCGACTTTCGCGCCCGGGAAGAGCTCTCCAAGCTCAACGCCTGGATCCAGGAAAACCTCTTGGGCATTGCCGTGGTGCAACTGTTTTGCCGGGAGCGGCTCAACAGCAAGATGTTTCAAACCATCAATCGGCGCCATATCCAAGAGGTGGATCAGACCATCTTCTACGACGCTGCCCTTTCTGCCGTTTTGGAGTGGGTTGCGTGGTTGGCAGTGGCTGCTCTCCTCTGGGTAGGCGGGCAGCAGGTCATCGCCGCTAGTAAGAGCAACTGGAGAGGATCCCTGCCCCTGCTTACGGAGCCCCTGACCTTGGGCAGCCTCTACGCCTTTATCCTCTTTTCCCAGCGCTTTTTTAACCCGCTGCGCCAGTTGGCAGAAAAGTTCACTGCCCTCCAGTCAGGGTTCACCGCTGTGGAACGCATCGACCACATCCTCAGCCTGCCGGTGGCCCTTCGGGATCCCGCCCAGCCGCGCCACCTGCCCCCCACGGCCAGAGGAGAGGTGCAGTTCGAGCACGTCTGGTTTGCCTACAACCCTGGCGAGTGGGTGCTCAAAGACCTCAGCTTCACCATCCGCCCCGGCGAAAAGGTAGCCCTCGTGGGGCCCACCGGTGCCGGCAAAAGCTCCATCATCCGCCTCCTTTGCCGCCTCTACGACGTCAGCCACGGCTGCATTCGCATCGACGGGGTGGACATTCGCGACCTGCCCCAGGCTGAGCTGCACCGTCACCTAGGGGTCCTCCTGCAGGAGGGCTTCCTGTTTTCCGGGGATATCCAGCAAAACATCACCCTAGGCGAGCAAGGGGATCTGGCCGAGGTAGAGCGGGTTGCCCGCCAACTCCACCTGCACGAGTTCATCGGCAGCCTGCCCCAGGGCTATGCCACCCCTGTGCGGGAGCGGGGCAGTAACCTTTCCAGCGGCCAGAAGCAGCTCATCAGCTTCCTGCGGGTCATGTGGCGGGATCCCAAGATCCTGGTCTTGGATGAGGCTACCGCTAGCCTGGATGTGGGCACCGAGGCCCTCCTCCAATCTGCTCTGCAAACTCTGCTGCGGGATCGCACTGCCCTCATCGTCGCCCACCGTCTCTCCGCCATCCGCGATGTGGATCGCATCCTGGTGCTGCAGCGGGGGGAGCTGAAAGAAGAGGGATCCCATGCCGAGCTCCTGGCCCGCAACGGTCTCTACGCCAAGCTCTATCGGCTGCAAGGTCTGGGTAGCTAGCGGGTCGAGCCGAAGCGAGAGCGAATTGCCCTTAGAGTGGTGAAGCTGGCATCCGCCAAAGCAATGCGCGCCCTACAGAGGAGCAGGTTGCCGCTGTCTAGGGCCGTATCTTTCAGGCTGGCCAAACCGTCGCCGGCTTGCACCAGGAAACGACGGCCCCACGTGAAGAAGCTTTTGCTGAAGGTGGCAATGAGGCGTTCCATGGGGAATGAACTTCTGCATCTCCTAACTCAGCCTACTCTGCCAGCAGGGGATCTCCACAAGCCAGGAAAGCCCCCAAGAAGATCATTACAGATTGTTAAGATTTTGCCGTCAAGACGTCAGGCTGGCTATGATGGCTTGCAAGCCCGGCGCGTAACGAGAAAACAGCTAGCCATGAGTCAGCGGCCAGAGGTTGGGGAAGGCCCAGAGGCCAAGCAAAAGGTAACGCTATATCTCTCGCCTGAACTGCACCGCAGGCTGAAGATCCGGGCTGCCGTGGAGAGGGAGCCGATGTCAGCGGTGGCCGAAAAGGCGCTTAGCTTCTACTTGCTCCACCCAGAGATCATCGAGGGAGTTCAGGGCAGTACCTACCGAGTTCACCGCTGTCCCGAGTGCAGTCACCCGTTTGTCATTCGCAACGGGGAGGTGGTCTCTCTCCGCCAACAGTCTGCCGCTGAAGCCATCCTGGAAGCGGTGGAGCCAGGATATTGGGAGGCTGCCACAGGTTCAGGGGAAGAGCGCCAGGACGCGCTGGTGCCCTGCTAGGCCGCTTCCCAGTTAGCGCCCACTTGCCTCAGCCTTTTTCCAGTTTCCCTCCGCGCAGCTGGTGTTTTCCATGCAAGAGCTCAGCATCCTCATCCAAGCTCAATACCCACTGCTTTACCTGGTTACCTCAGAGGAGGAGCGAGCGGAGGCAACCTTGGCGGCGATTGCCCGTACTCTTAGGCCGCAGCGGCGCTTGTTTACCTGGACGGTTACTCACGGCATTGTTGAATACGGCAACCCCCGCAGCCTAACCCAGCACAACACCCAGTCTCCCCAGCCTGCTATCCAGTGGGTGATGGAGCACAAGGATCCTGCCATCTTTGTTTTCAAGGATCTGCACGACTTTCTGGACAACCCTGAGGTCAAGCGCTGGCTGCGGGATGCTGTCGCCAGCCTCAAGGGATCCCACAAAACGCTTCTCCTCATGTCGCCGGTGCAGGTAATCCCAGTTGAGCTGGAAAAGGATATCTGCGTGGTGGACTTCCCCCTTCCCGACATGGCCACGCTAGAGCGCATCCTCAACCGGCAGCTGGAGCAGCTTCCGCGCGGGGGATCCCTGAGCCCCGAAACCCGAGAAAAGTTGGTCAAGGCGGCCCTAGGGCTGACGCAGGACGAGGCGGAAAAAGTTTACCGCAAGGCGGTGGTGATGCATGGCCGCCTCAGCGAGGCGGAGGTGGACATCATCCTTTCCGAGAAAAAGCAAATCATCCGCCGCAATGGCATCCTTGAGTTCATCGAAGAGGACGAGTCCATCGACGCGGTTGGCGGCCTTGAGGAGTTAAAGCGCTGGTTGCTGCAGCGTTCCGAGGCCTTTACCGAGCGAGCCCGCGCCTACGGGCTACCTGCCCCCAAGGGCTTGCTGATCCTGGGGGTGCCCGGCTGCGGCAAGTCCCTGATTGCCAAGACTACGGCCCGTCTCTGGGGCTTGCCCCTGCTGCGCCTGGACATGGGCCGCGTTTACGATGGCTCCATGGTGGGGAAATCAGAGGCCAACCTCCGCAGCGCCCTGCGCACCGCTGAATCGCTGGCGCCAGCCATCCTCTTCATCGACGAGCTGGATAAAGCCTTTGCAGGAGCAGCAGGCTCTAGCGACTCCGATGGGGGCACCTCCAGCCGCATTTTCGGTTCCTTCCTCACCTGGATGCAGGAGAAGCGCGCGCCGGTTTTCGTAATTGCCACTGCTAACCGCGTGGATCGCCTTCCTGGAGAGTTCCTGCGCAAGGGCCGTTTTGACGAGATCTTCTTTGTGGATCTGCCCAACATCAACGAGCGCATGGAAATCTTTCGGATCCACCTACAGAAGCGGCGGCGCGATATCAGTCGCTTTGACCTGCGCCAGCTAGCCGCTGCCTGCGAAGGCTTCTCCGGCGCGGAGATCGAACAAGTTTTGATTGCTGCCATGTATGAAGCGTTTGCCCAAAACCGTGAGTTTACCCAGTTGGACATTTTGGCAGCAACGAAAGCAACTCAACCGCTATCTCGCACCATGACGGAGCAAGTGGTAGCGTTGAGGGAATGGGCCCAGCAGCGGGCTCGGCCAGCAGCAGCTGCTGTAGCCGAGTACCAACGGCTGGAGTTCTAGTAAAAGGTTGAGGCCCACATCACTGCCGCATAGGTAGAGATGGCCTCAACCCTTCGCTAGAAGTTGCCCGTTGTTTCTGTTGACGTTCCAACCCCTACACAAAGGAGGAGAGAAACACCATGTCTCATTTTAGCACTCTGCGTACCAAAATCACCGACGGCCAAATCCTGATCAACTCCCTGCGCGATCTTGGCTACACCGTTAAGCTGAACGCTGAGGTGCGTGGCTACAATGGCCAGCGTGTTCGCGCTGACATCGTGGCCCAGTTGGAGGGCGACTACGATCTGGGCTGGTCCAAGAACCCTGATGGTTCCTACGACCTGATTGCCGATCTGTGGGGCGTGGCCAAGAAGTACAACCAAACCGAGTTGATCAACTCCATCAACCAGAAGTACGCCATCAACAAGACCTTGGCTGAGGTGAAGCGTCCCGGCTTGAACAACGCCAACGTTAAGGTGGTGGTGCACTAAGCCGGATCCTCTGTCCTCATCGCTGCAGCGATCTTCAAAGGAGGGGGCTGGGCCCCGCCCCCCCGTTTTTGGGGTTTAGGGGGGGGGCAGAACCTACGCGTCGCTGAGGGCAGCAATGCCAGGCAGCGCCGTGCCCGCAAGCAGTTACAGGCGGGCGCCGCC